>JAEOTW010000375.1 GCA_016839655.1 Promethearchaeota archaeon
AATTACACCAGGAATAGGTTTTGGTCAATATGGAGAAGGATTTGTTAGATTTGCTTTAACTCAATCCAAAGAACGAATCTTAGAAGCAATAGAAAGAATTACAAAAATTATAAATTAAAAAATTTAAAAAAAAGATTTATAAATATAGTAAAGATTGTTGTTATTTTTACCCCAGTTTTTTGCTCATTTTTACTCTCAATGCCTTCAATCTTTTCTCATCTTCAGCCTCAAGACTTTCTGAAAATTCATTTGGGACGTCTAGGGCCATCATTACTGGAGCATTATAAGAATCCCAATCTTTATAATAATCTAATATCAGATCCATTTTATCTGATTCTTTTCCCAGGTTTTTTCACCTCCTTTTTTATTTGAATCTTTCACTGGGAGAGTTAAATCTGATATTGACCTATTTCAAATAAGATTCAATGAGATGTAATGTTAAAAGAGAACAAATCAAAAAAAATTATATGAAAAAGGTCAAGAGTTTTGATTTATTCTCTCTTAATACTACGGATTAAAGGAAATACTATAGTATGTATCCCATACCAATAATCCATAGTATATTGTGAAAAACTCATTATTTAAATTAAGTTAGGATCACCTTATAAATCTTCCCATTCTATTCCCATTTGTCAGATTATTGTGAAAAAACCCATTTATCAGATTATTGTAATCTATAAAAATCTATTAAATAGATCATACGTTTAATCAAAATAATAGGTTGTCTACTAACAATATGGTTTTTGAGAAAGATGAATAAAAAGATTGTTTTAATTGGAGCGGGCTCAACTTCATTTGGGCCTCCTATGTTTAATGATATTTATTTAAGTGATGTTTTAGAAGGCTCAACAATTGTTCTTAACGATATTAATAAAGAAAAGTTAGAAATTATTTATGAACTTTTAATAGCTGAAAATGAAAAGCATAATAATAAATTTAGTCTTGAACGGACAACTGATCGGTCTAAAGCTTTAAAAGGTGCTGATTTCATAATCAATTCAATAGAAGTTGGAGATCGAATGAAATTATGGCGCCAAGATTATGAGATACCAAGAAAACATGGTTCAACACAGATTTTAGGGGAGTGTGGTGGGCCAGGTGGTACTTTTCATGCATGGAGAATAATTCCCCCAATTGTAGAGATAGTCAAGGATGCTGAAAAGATTTGTCCTAATGCGTTTTTGATTAATTTTTCAAATCCAATGTCTCGTGTTTGCTTGGCAATTAAAAGAAGTGTAAAAAGAATGAAATTCGTTGGTTTATGCCATCAAATAGGGTTTATGATAAGGCATTTACCTAAATTATTTAATAAGCCCATTAATGAGTTAAAAATGAAAGCTGCGGGACTTAATCATTTTGCATTTTTATTAGGTTTAGAGGATTTATCTACAGGGAACGATTTAATTCCTTTTTTTAAGGGTAATGCCTTGAGCTATTTTACCGAAAATGAAGAAAGATTTGAGTTCTCAACACTTACATTTGAAGTTTTTAAGAAATTTGGATATTTTCCTTATGTAGGGGATAATCATCTAGGAGAATACCTCCAGTTTGGCGAAGAATTTACTGAAACTCAGGATATGATAGATTGGATAAATTTCATAGATAAAGAAGGGCAATTTCGGTATAGAAGATATCTGAATAAGCATAAAAGACTTAAAAGAGGTAAATATCCGAAAAAAGGAATGTTATCTACAGCACCCTCAGGAGAAAGAGCTGTGCCAATAATTGAAGCAATAATTAATGATACAAATTCATATGAAACTGCTGTGAATATTCCTAACAATAATTTAGTTGATAATTTGCCACAAGATTTAATCTTAGAATGTTCAGCTACAGTCAATAAAAATGGTGTTCATGGTGTGAAAATAGGATCATTACCAAGAAATATTGCAGCAATACTTCGTATAGAAGCCACAATTCAGGATTTGTGCATTGAAGCAGTTCTTGATAAATCTAAGGATATTGCGATTGCATGTTTAGCCATCGATCCGAATGTGGGAAGTTTTGAAATGGCAGAAAACATCTTTGATGAGATGATTGAAATACAGAAAGGCTTTTTACCGAACTTCAAATAATCAATGAATTTTTCCCTAT
>JAEOTW010000327.1 GCA_016839655.1 Promethearchaeota archaeon
ATTCAGCAATTGCACCAATCAAATCATCATATCCAAAATCGTGGAGTTGCTCAGTTAAAGTACCGTTTATATTAAGAGTTAGTTTCGCGTTTGGATTATCTCTCAATGCATCAATTATGGGTTTGTAAGATTCATTTACAATTTGCTTGATTACGATCGGGATTTGAACTGGAGGTTGATAAATATGAAATAAAAAGGCAAAATAAACGACCATATATTAATTTAAAAAATCTACTTTTTTTAATCTTTATAATTAAAATTTTAGTGAGTGAAGAATTTAGAACTAATCTAGGATTAGATCATATATTTTTTTCAATTTTTCAATCTGAATTTGTCCTTGTGTGGTCTGTTCTTTCAAGAAGGCATAAGTTAAATAGGATCCAGCAAGTACACAATTAATTCGAGAGAAAATACCTAAGGGTCCCATACAGAAAGATATAATTCTTTTTTTAGAATTGGAGATTTCTTTACAAAGTTTTAGGGGTATTAAATTATCTTCAAAAGTGTTTGCCGTGAAGATTATCTTATAAATAAAGCCTTCAAAAGTTTGCTGATCTAAATGTAATTCCTGAGTTAACAATGATTCGAAATTTAGAATATGATTTCTTGCTTCTTCAAATGATATCGTTCTACTAAAATTATGATGAGAAAAAATAAGTTCCACTCCATTTTGACTTGCTAAATTGATAATTTTATCTAAAATTTTGGTATCTGTGTTCATTTCAATGTCAATATAATGTGGTTTAGCGGTAATAAACATTTTATAAATTTTGAAACGATTTTCTTGTTGATTTTGAAATTTTCCTCCTTCAGATGAATCTCTAAAAGTAAAAATAATGGCAACACGAGTAGAAATAATTTTCGACAAATTTTTTAGGAATTCCATAGAAATTGATTTAATATCTGGAATATAATCGAATCTCAGCTCAATAAAATTAGGTTTTGTTTTTAATGCTTTATGAATTATAGGTTTAACTCTTTGAATACTTGGATCCCTAATTGGAATTGAAATACATATGTTATATTTCATGATATAGAATAAAGATAAAAAGGAAATTTATAATCCTATAAATTTTTTAATCTCATCCTCAGTATAACTTAAAGTATCGGTAGCATCTATTTTTTTCAACTTTCCTCTTTTTTTATAATATTTGATAAGAGGTTTGGCATTTATTTCATAGGCATCTAATCTACTTTTCAAAGTTTCTTCATTATCATCACTTCTTTGCTCAAATTTGATCTCAGCACCACATTTGTCGCATACTCCTTCAACTTTTGGTGGGAGAGTATATTTATTATAGATTTCTCCGCAGGATTTACAACCATATCTACCTAATATTCTCTTAAATATTATATCTCTGGAAATCTGTAATAATAGGAGCAAATCTACTTCAGTTATATCCGATAATGCTTCAGCTTGGGGTAAAGTTCGAGGAAATCCATCGAGAATGAACCCATTTTTCTTAACATCTTCTTTATTTAATCTATCACTTACCATTTCAATAGTAACATCATCAGGTACTAGTTCTCCCTTATCCATGTAGCTTTTTGCTTTTAATCCTAAAGGTGTCTCATTTTTCAAATTTTCTCGAAATATATCTCCAGTACTTATATGAACGATTTTAGGTGCTACTTTTTTTATCTGCCCGGAAAATGTGCCTTTTCTAGATGATTTGAGTAATTCAAATCATTTTCCAGCTCCGGGTGGTCCAAACAATATTAATTTTTTCATATCTATCAATTAGTATTATTTATAAGTATAATTTATACTTTGTAGATAATTTAATTGGACATTAATTAAATTTATTTTGCCTAGAAATTTTTGAAGTACCTTATCCAGTAAAATAGGAATATTCTATTTTTTTAATTAAATATTCAACTAATCGTCTTTCTCTTAAGCTGAATTTAGTAGCAAAATCTCTTTTTATAGAAGAACCATAATAAGAATTTCCTAGAAAAGTATTGGACTTATTAATTGAGCCTATTATTAATTTGTTATTTCCTATATGAAGATAGATAGAAATATCGTTAATAATTAAGATTTCTGTAGGATTTTTGTTAAAAATTTGTAATATACTATAAGTTTTTTCGTAATTTTTCCTGGCATTTTCATAAAGTTCTTTCCTATTGCTAGCATTAAGGCGAGGTGGGATGATATCTCCTTCAAAAAGGATATTATTACAAAAATTACTTTTTTGGTAAAAATCTACAATTTTACCACCAATCTTTACATGATTAATCGATTCTTTTGATGGGGCAAAATCTAAAATACTTATATCCTTTGGATTGATTTTTTTTACTTCAATGAGAAATTGGATAAATTTAGAAGTTAGATAAGTCTTTTTTGTATCAGTTTCTCCATATAAAAGAGAGTACCTTCCAATAAAATTTTCAAAGCTAAAACCATTTTGAGATAACATAATCTAAAAATGTTATTTTTGAAAGAAATCCTCCCAAGATATTCCTTGACGTTTCAATATTTTTAACATCAGAAAACTTAAAATACAGCCAGGTATACTTGAAGCCGCAAATAGTCCCCACCAATAGAATAGAGTGACAGGTGAAATAAAATTAGCAATAGTAGCTGCTATAAATATAGTGCCTATTGGGTCCGTTAAGGCAGCATATTCTACATACTTGGGCTTTTTTTTTCGCAGAATATGAGCAGTAATTCCAACTACAAAAGCACCTGATATTCCTCCGTGAAAAGCATGGATAGACCCAATTCCTAGAGGAAATCTAATAAAAGCAATACCTAAAGATGTTGTACAGGCAAATGATATACCTATTAGAACACCTGTCATTCCATTAATAAAATGGGCCATTGGAAAAATTCTTGGACCGCCTAATATTTCAACAAAAGCAAAAGGATTGAAAAATGCTAAAACTATGCCAATTGCGATAAAAATTGCAGTTGCTGCCACTCTTTTAGTAAGATTAATTTGAAATGAAGATTTACTTCTTTTTTCCTCTAGTTTTGTATCAGATTTTACTTCATTCATTTTCTTTATTCTTTAAAATATTTATTTTTCCTTTTAATTTACAATAATCTGAAAGATAAATTTCTTTAAAGTTTGATCATATTTTAAAATAATTTAATAATTTTACCAAGAAACAGAAAAATTATGAAGCTTGGAGATCTTAGTATAGATCCAACAAAAATTATATGCTTAGGACGTAATTATATTGAACACGCAAAGGAAATGAAATCAAAGATTCCTAAAGAACCATTATTTTTTGTAAAAACAATAAATACGTTGATAACAGATGGGAATCCTATAATTTACCCCAAAATCCTTTACAAAAATCAAGAGTATAATCAAGTGGATCATGAAGTAGAATTAGCATTTATTATTTCTAATACTTGTAAGAATATTCAGGCTGAACATGCCTACGATTATATTGGAGGCTATACAGTTTTTCTTGATATTACAGCTAGAAAAATGCAGATCAGTGATAGAACCATTAATTTACCTTGGTATAGAAGCAAAAATTTTGATACGTTTGGACCAATTGGCCCACGTGTTGCTCCTTGTGATGAAATTGTAGATCCTCATAATTTAGACATATCTTTAAATATAAATGGAGAAGTTTGTCAACAATCAAACACAAAACATATGATTTTTAAAATTCCAGAGATACTAGCCTTTCTTTCCAAGTATTTAACGTTTGTTCCTGGTGATATTGTATCAACAGGAACCCCTAGTGGAGTAGGACCAATCCAACCAGGAGATCTTATTGAAGCAACGATTGAAAAAATAGGAAAAATCACACATAAAGTCATTCTAGAAGAGGAGTATTAAGTAGTAATCTTTTGTATTGCTTTTATCCTAATTAGTTTTTATTATAAGAATATATATAAACCAGAAATTTCATTATTTTCAGTAGAAGACAAAGAGAATGATAATGCCTAAAAGTGTATTAATAGCTTCTGAATCAGCATACCGTAGAACTCTACTATCTGATTTGCTTTCTTCCCATAAAGGAATAAAAGTTGTTGACATTGCTCGAAACGAACAAGAAGCTCTTGAAATCATAAAAAGTAAGAATCCTGATGTTTTAATACTCGATATTGAGCATGAAAATAAAGATTGGCACTTACGTTTTAATTATATTATTAAGAATTTTAACATCACTACTATTGTCTTGACTGATTTAGATCCAAAAAAGATGGTTTCTCTTGAAATTCCTTTTATTCTAAAATCTTATGATTATATTGTTAAACCTACAGGAATTTGGAAAGATGTAATTCCCACTATTAAAGATAAATTAATTTCAAAAGTATTATTAGCAGAGATAGCAATAACCAACAAAATTGATAACAAAATTAGGTTATTAAACAAACAACTTTTTGTTCAGCAAGGCCAGAAATCAAAAATAGAAGCTGATATCGAATTTAATACAAAGAAAGAGTGCTCGAGTGAACTGAGGGCTGAAGACTATTTTTTTGACCTTACTCCCATTACTATTACGAATTTACCAACAAAAGTAATTGTAATTGGTGCCAGCGTAGGTGGTCCAAGAACTTTAAGATTAATTTTAAGTGATATTCCTCGCGAATTTCCCGCTCCTGTTTTAGTTGTCCAGCATTTGAACCATCTTTTCATGCGACAATTTGCCACATCTTTAAAAAATATATGCAAACTTAATGTAAAAATAGCAGTGAATTATGAGGAAATAAAACCTGGAACAATTTATCTTTCACCAGGAGATAAACATATGCAAATTACTTTAAAAAACAAAAAACCTTGTATACGAACATATGAAGGTGAACCTGTTAATTTTTGTAGGCCCTCAGTAGATGTTTTATTTTATTCAACAGCAAGAATTTACAGATCTTGGGCAATGGGTGTTTTATTGACAGGTATGGGCGCCGATGGTGTTGAAGGTTTAAGAGCAATTAAATCTAAGGGTGGAAAAACAATTGCAGAATCCAAAGATACAAGTGTGTTATATGGAATGCCAAAAGTCGCTGCTGAAACAGGAGCTGCTGATTTAATCTTACCTAATTATAAAATAATTGATGAAATGGTAAAATTTACAACTTAAAATTCATTAATAAAAATCAATAAATAATACTAATGAGTATGGAAATTAGCGAAGAAATTAAAAAAAAAATTTGTGAATTAATCTCTATCCCTGGTATCGAGATTGAGGAAATATCTAAAGAGGTAGATTTGGATTATGACAAAGTAATGGAAATTTTGTCAGAAGAATACTTTAAATATAATCTTGACCATGGAAGAAGACTTTGCTGTAGGTTTTAATCATTTTTAAAATCAATAAAATTTTTTAACTTTCTTTAATTTCTAATCATACTAAGTTCAAGCATTTTTTAAAGGACTTAGGACGTAATAATAAAACGGTTTCAATATACTAAAGATATTGAAATGATAGATTAGTCTAAAAAAGTTTGTTTCTTATGTTCCTTTGCCTTTTAAAATTATAGTTGAACTAAATTACACTAGGAAAATTGAGACATAATGAGTGAAAAAGGTAAAGTAGTAGTTAAAGCATTGGTTACAGGAGGGAGTGCAAGTGGGGGACCTCCAATTGGTCCCGCCGTAGGTCCAACGGGTATAAACATTAAAGACGTAGTAGACGAGATCAACAAGCAAACAATGGTATTTAAGGGATTAACTGTTCCGGTAAGAATCGAGTGTGACCCAGAAACAAAGCAGTTTAAAATTTTCATTGAAACACCGTCTACAGCATCATTATTACTTAAAGAGGTTGGTACTGAAAAAGGTACTTCTGCTACTGCAGAAAAAAAAATTGGTAATCTAACACTTGAGCAAATTCAGAATGTAGTTGATGGTAAAAGAGAGAAATTTCTGGATAAGACGTATAAGGCGGCTGTAAAAACAGTGCTGGGAACAGCATTATCAGTAGGATTAACAGTAGAAGGAGAAGATCCTAGAATCATTCAAAAACGACTTGATAATGGAGAATATGATGATAAAATAAGAGGTGAATAATTAAAATTGAAAGTAGATGATAAACTATTAAGAAGATCTTTGAATGCTGCTATAGATTTTTCAGTAATTAAAAAAGATGGTTTTAAAGATAAAATTAGAAAATTTGACGAATCTATTGACCTTATTATAAATATTAAAGATATTAACTTAAACGATCCTAAAAATCGAATTGACAAGGAAATTATCTTGTCTAATGACATTATTTCAAGTGACAAGCCAAATATTTGTGTGATTGCTTCCGATGAGATACTGCTTGAAGCAAAAAAAATAGGGATTGATACTGTTGATTCAGATGGTTTAGTTAATTTGAATAACGAAGAAAAAAAATTTAAGAAAAAATTTGCTAAAAAATATGAATTTTTTGTTGTAGAAGATAAAATGATGAGGGATGTCGCTCGATATTTAGCAAGATTTCTCGGACCTGTCGGTAAAATGCCTAAACCTTTCCCTACGGGATATGGTATTATATCTAGCCCAGAAGATTTAAAAGCAGCATATGAACGATATAAAAAAATCATTAGAATCCAAATGAAAAAACAACCTATCATTTTTGCTAAGATTGGTAAAAAATCTATGAGTATAGATCATTTATTCGAAAATATGAAGACTGTAGTGAATTTTATAGCAGATCAAATGCCTCATAGATTCAATAATTTTAAATCAATGTATCTTAAATCTACAATGGGAACGCCTGTTAAAATAACAGAAGAATTCTTGAAAGCATTAGAGGTGTGATCTTATGATTAAAAATAAACATATTCCGCAATGGAAAATAGATGAAATTAATCATTTAGTTGATTTGTTTAAAAATTATAAAAATGTTGTTGTTATCGAAGTTGCTCATATTAATGATATGCAAATTCAAACTATGCGCAAAATCTTAAGAGGAAAAGCAGTATTTAGAATGTCTAAAAAATCACTTCAACTCCGTGCAATAGAACAATTCAAAACTGAATCTAAAAAGAAGAATTTGGATGAATTAGCAGAAAATATCCCGGGTCAATCGAGTCTGGTTTTTACAAATCTTGACATTTTGGAACTAAAAAGTATTTTTCTTAAAAACGAGTGGATGGTTCCAGCGAAACCTAATGAAATCACACCTGTAGATATTTGGGTTCCTGCTGGAGACACTGGGTTACCCACAGGACAAGTTATTAGTGAACTGAATATGACTTTGCGATTACCTACCAGAATTATGAATGATACAATACACATTAGAGAAGATACGAGGACTCATAAAGCTGGTGATATAGTAGATGTTAAACAAGCAGCAGTATTGAAAAAATTAGGGATTGCCCCTATAGAATCCTTGATTAAAATATACTTTGCTTGGAGCGATGGTGAAGTTATACCTGAAGAGATCTTGTATATGGATATAGAACAATTTAAACAAGATTTTGCCATGGCTTATAGAGAATCACTTGCAATTCTATTCGAGATGCCCTACTTCATAGAAGATATGTCAGAGGATTATATTCGAAAAGCTGCTTCTGAAGCAAATATACTAAATTCTATAATCTTCGGAGAAGGGATTCAAGTTCTAGAAAAAGAGGATAAGCCTAAAGATGATGAAAAAGAACCAGAAGAAGAGGAACCCGAGGAGGACGTTGGGATTGGCGGCCTTTTTGGATAAATTATAATTTTTTTGAAATGCAAATAAAAAATACAAAAATAATGATAAAAAAATAAAAAAGAGGTTAAATAATATGGAAAGTATTTATGCAGCTTTATTACTTCATAAAGCTGGAGGTAAAATTACCGAAACAAACGTAGAAAAAGTATTAACTGCCGCGGGTGCTAAAATCGATAAAACAGAAATCACTAAACTAATCGCTGGTTTAAAAGGAACAAAGATTGAAGATATTATAAAATCTGCAAGCGCAATACCTGTAGCTGCAGCTCCAGCAGGAGCTCCTAAAGAAAAGAAAAAGGAAGAAAAGAAGAAGAAAGAGGAACCTGAGGAAGAAGAACCCACAGGAATAGGAAGTCTCTTTTAAGAAACCCCTATTTCATGATATTATTGATATTTCCAATCTAATTTAAGTTAATATTTTTTTAATTATTTTTTTTTTATGTATTCCAATTGACTATTTGGTTATTACAAAAATTACGTTTTTAAAGCGTAAACTTTTTTTAAAAATCTATTTTTTTTTAAATTACATTTCATTTTTTAGAATTTGAAAATAGTTCAAGAAGACTCAAAATAATACAATTGAAAAGATAAATATCTCTGATTAAAAATGGCTGGAAAGTTCCTTAAATTCTTCACTCCTTTTGTAAAGGTAATGCCGGAAATAAAACAGCCGCAACGTGAAGTCTCATTTAAAGAAAAATTTATCTGGACTGCAATTGTCTTGATAATTTACTTAATTATGAGTAATGTTCCTCTATATGGGGTAAATATTGAATCATCAACAGATTATTTTTACTGGTTAAGAGTTATCCTTGCTAGTCAGAGGGGTATGCTAACAGAATTAGGTATTGGGCCAATAGTAACAGCGGGGCTTATTATGCAATTACTTCTTGGTTCACGAATAATTAACGTGAATATGGCTGATCCATATGATAGAGCAATGTTTAGTGGAGCGCAAAAAGTATTAGCAATATTTTTAACAATCTTCAATGCTACAGCTTATATATTTGGTGGAGCTTTTGGTTCATTAGGTCTTGCAGAAGGATTTTTTTTATTTTTTCAATTATTATTCGCGGGAATCATCATTATATTACTAGATGAAGTCCTCCAGAAAGGTTGGGGGATTGGAAGTGGTGTTTCTTTATTCATAGCCGCTGGTATTGCTGGACAAATCTTCTGGAATTGTTTTAGTTTTATTCCTACCCCAAGTATAGCAGATGGAGGAGATGGTTTACCTAGAGGTATCGTTATAGCTTTTTTTACTGCCTTGTTTGATAGTAACCCTGATAACTGGGGCCAACTGAGTTCACTTTTTTTACGGAACTTCGGTGAAGGTAGTAGTTTCCCGTCTCTACTAGGGGTCATCACTACTGTTGTGATATTTCTAATTGTAATTTGGTTCGAATCAACGCGTGTAGAGATCCCCCTCGCATATCGGGGTAGTAGAGGCTTTAAAAGTAAGTATCCAATGAAATTACTTTATGTCTCCAACATTCCTGTTATATTAGTTAATGCATTGTATGCAAATATATTATTTTTTGGCCAATTATTTGCTGGACCGAACTCTGGGCTACGGTTTACTAATGGTGGTCTTATTCCCGATTTTTGGGTCAATTTAATAGGCGTTTTTAGAGAAGTAGAGGGAGGGGCAGTTCAAGGCGTTCAACTTGTTCCAACTGGTGGGCTAATATATTTACTCACACCCCCAATAGGAATAACTGAATTAGCAGCAAATCCCCTAAGAGGAGTTATTTATCTAGTGATATTTATATTTCTCTGTGTGATGCTCGGCCGTGTATGGGTCGAAGTGAGTGGATTAGCGCCACGCGATATAGCTCAACAAATAATAGATTCAAAAATGCAGGTTCCTGGTTTCAGGAGCTCTGCAAAAATAATTGAGAGAATTCTTAAAAGATATATACCTACTCTTGTCATTTTAAATGGTATGATTATTGCGTGTTTAAGTTTTGGTGCAGATACTTTAGGTGCGTTGACTTCTGGAACAGGTCTTCTGATAGCAATAGGAATAATTCACAATTATGCTGAGCAAATATCGAAAGAGCTTGCGGCACAACAGTATCCTGGGTTACGGGCGATGTTAGGGATGGATTAATTCTTAAACCGTTGTGAAAATACTTTTCCAAAATTACATTTTGGAAAAAAAAAGTAATTTTTAGTGTAAAATATTATGAACCATAGTTTATATATTTGAAAAGAAGATTAAATGAAAACTTTAAAACAATTTCAAGATAAATAAATATAAAGATGTTGTTATTAATCTTTCAAAATGCGTTTTTGGATTTTATTACAACCCCTCCAGGCTCAATGATTTTTGTTCTACTTTTAGCTATAACAACTGCCCTAATTAGTGCTGGTTTAACAAAACTGTTAGTAGACACTGAGGAAATGAGCCGTAAACAGTTACAAATTAAATCGCATGAAGAAGAAAAGGAAAAAATAATTAATTTGGCTGAGGTTGACCCAGAACGATATAGAAAAGCCCGAAAAAGATGGGAACGTAAAAATGCTATGTTTAAACAGACACAGCAAAGGATGTCATTGCAAAGAATGAAACCAACATGTATAACATTTCTTCCTATGATCATTATCTTTGGTATTGTGAATACATTATTTGCTGGCAAACCTGTTGCAATGTCTCCTATGAATGCAAATGATGTTCCTTTAATCGGGGCTTTTATCTCAGTAGGTAGTCGTTTTATAAATTTTACAGCTTGGTATTTCCTTTGTTCTTTGGGACTCAACACCCTTGTTCAAAGGCTCCTCAAACTTCAAAGTCAAGCTTCTGGAGGTATGGGAGGAATGTTTGCTGGTCAAAAAGCAAAAGCGTTAGAGTTTCCAGACGTTTAACTCAATAGGCTTATACAAAAGAAAAAACGCAACGGGAGGGATTTATTCTTATAAGAAGCAATTTCTTATATTTTGAACCCCCGAGTGCATTCACACACCGGCTTTCTGGGATAACTTCCACTCCAAGCCGGCGCCGTTCCGAGCTAGGTGCGTCTATGCACACTAAACTTACCGGGCTAGGCAACCGTTGCAAATAAAAATAAATAAAAAAGATTGTTTGGGAATTTTACTTAGAAGCTATTTTATTGGAATGGACATAACTTCCTTCATTTTTTTCTCTAATTTAGCAGTTTTTATTGCTGCTTCGACATCTTCATGCTTAGCTCCTTTTTTAATATCAATTGTTTCTACAATTGGCTCGATGTGTCTATAATTTACCCTTCTTCTTCGCACCTTTAAGCCATCAATCAGTAAGTAATTTTTATCGATTACATCAACAATAACACAATAATGTCCTGCTTCTCTTCCCATTGTTTTTACACATAATCTTCCAATATCATAAACACTCATATAATTTGTCACCAAATTATTTTCAATTATTTCTTAGTTACTGGTAGTTTAAAATATCCAGTAAACATATGAAATTTTTAGTAATTTTAAAAATCAATATAAACATAAAATTTTTTCGATTTTTTTGATAAGAAAAGCATTACTTTTTTTCTATGAAAGAAAGAATTTTCTCCAAAATTTCTTTAACTGTAAGGTTTTCTGTATCTATAATAAGATCATATAATAGCTTTAATTCCTCTTGATCATTTAGATCTATACCATAAAGACGTTTAAATCTCTCTGATTCTGATTTTTCTCTTATGACAGTCTCTTTTACCTTTTCTTCATAATTACTATTATCTCTATCTATCATACGTTTAATTCTAGTTTCCAAGGAGCAAGTCAACAAAATCTTGAAGTCTGCTATAGTCTTGAGGATATACCCACTTAGTTGGCTATCAATAATTATATTTCCTTTTTGAGCAATTTCAACTATTTTATTATCTAGTTTTTTATCAATATCGGGGTTTTCCTCTACATATTTAGTAAATTCCTCTAGAGTCATATTCATTTCTAAGGCAAGATCTCGAAAAATTTGCCCAGTACTATAATATTTAATTTTTAATTTTTCAGCAATTAATTTTGCAATAGTAGATTTGCCAGTTCCGTGGAGTCCTGAGATTGTTATGATCATCTTATAAAATTTTTTTAAAGTTAAATCTAATTGAATTAAGAAGGGAAATACTTAAGATTTTTACTACAAAAAAGAATTAATTGTTGAAAAAAGCTAAGACGTTTTTTGGCTCCAAATTGTCTCTTTTATTATTGTTTGAAGACATTTTGCACAGTATCTTCCACTTTCTATTCGATTTGCCCTTCTTGCTGTATTTTGAGTTTTTGTCATTTTAGAAGGCCTTAATCTTGGAACAGATTGGAGTGGTCTTTTGCAAATTGCACACTTTGCTCTTTTAGGCTTTTTTCTCCAATAATGGGTTACATTTCTGTTCCCCGGTGTGCTGATATTTTTCCGTGCTTGAGATTTAGAACGTAAACCTGGACGTGGAATTATAATTACCTTATATTATTCTTTTTGATACTCAATAATTAAAATATATGAAATTAAATTTCTGAAAAAATATTAATTTTATTATTTTACCTAGGATTTTAACTTTAATTTGTTTTGAAAATCTTTAAAAATTTGATATAAATCCTCTATTAGTTTTTCTTTCAATTGAGCATCAGAAAATAAATGATTGCTACGATTTAGGGCTTTTGTTTGAACTGATTCGATCCTAGTCAGAACATCATCTAATCCTGGAAACTTACTTAAATTATCAATTAATTCTTCAAACAAATTTATAATTATATCATTTTTTTTTAACCCTTCTAAAGTTAACGCATCCATAAGAGTTATGAAAGATGTCGTGATTTCAGAAGTAATACCTGGTAATTCTAAAAAAGTATGATTTTTTGAAGAAATACTTTTTTCTGATATATTGAGGGATGAAACTCGATTAATGATATCTATAGCGGAGTTATATTCTTCAGTAAAATCCATTCTATTAAGGAGATCTACCAATTGAATTCTGTTTTCCTTTAAGGTAAAGTTTAACTTTAGTAAGTTATTCATTGTTGTCTTTAATGCCTTTTTAAAGAAATTCTGGTTAACATTTCCTTTTTGATATTTATTATTTAAATTTGTAATTGATATAACTAGTGCGAAAAGTTCAGATTCGATTTTTGACTCAATATCAGGAGTATTAGTATCTTCTGTCATACCACATCTAAATATTTAAAAATAAGGATTTTAATATTTCGTTTTGATTGAGAGTTAATAAATTTAACCAAATAATGTTGGACGGAGGAAATAGAATAAAATAGCTACTATTACGCCAATAATTATGTTAGGGATTAATACACGTGTGGTGGATGAATTACTTAATTCTCTTATCGCGAGGGTCATTAGAATAGGCACCCAAGTAGCTAATGTTAATGCATCGATTACATCTAAAATGGCCCATGTTGGTGCATTAAATATCTGATCAATATTAACTTCATCTACAGTTGGAAACCCAACTACCACAATTAAAATCTTGATGGCATTTATTACTAAAAATGGAGTAAATGCACATAACAACATTCTGAATTTATATGCTCCTTCTAATTGTAGCATAGTTCCTCCTTTATATATACTGAATGGGCTTACATCTGTTTCTTTATATTTTTCTTTTTCTTCTTTTGATCCTCCAAAACGATTTTCTAATTTATCTGTAAAACCAACTGCATAATTCGCGCCCTTACTAAATGCCCATATTAAAAACCAAAAGAAAACCAATTGAAAACAAAAACCAAATAGAAAAAAAGATGCGAAGAAACTTAAACCAAATAGAAAATGACCAAAAGAATATGGTGGAATCCCTGCAAGATTAATGTGTGAGAATAATGCTAATCCCATTAATCCATATAATAAAGAGCAAAATAGCAAAATTAGCCATCCAGGGGCTTTACTTCTTTTATGATTAATATCATGAAATGCTTTTGGCGCATTCACAAAAAGATAAAAAATTTTCATATACCAACGATAAGGCCCTGTCCATTCTGCTTCATATCTTCTAAAAAACCTAATTGTTTCAATTCTTTCTATTTTTAATCTAAATCCACAGAAATTACAAGCATAACTATCAGCTGTATTCTCATTTCCACATCTAGGGCACCGCTGAAATGCGGCAACTGTCTGAGACATTCTTACATGAATAATTTAATAATTTTTATAATAAACATATAATAAAATAATCTTATAAAAATTTCTTCTAAACTTTGGATAAATTCTTGATTAAAACTTTCTATTTATAAATAGTATTTATCAATTAGAGAAATTCAATTATGAAATGAGTTTTTTTATTTTTAACTTGATAATTTCTATTTAAAAATAATTTGACCAATTCTAGGTTTGTTTTGGTATGGCTTGTTACCTCAAGGACTTTTATTCTTGAAGGTTCTTCAATAAATCCCATGAGAGGAATTAATTGATCACTAAGATAATTATCAACTGGGATATTGTTTTTAATATAATTTATCAGTTTATCAGCTGCCATAATCCCTAGATTTTCAGAAGTAATTTTTCGGTCTCCTAATATTGTTCCAGATGAAATTAAAGCATTTGTATCCGAATAAGCCCATAAACTAAGGCCAACCCCCGGACTTAAGGAGGGTACATATTGATGATCAATCTTAACATCCAGGCCCAATTGTCTTTTAATCTTAAGAGTGATTGATTTTTTAATTCTTTCACATACTTTTTTATTAATTAAATGATCTGTAGAGATAATTTCACCTTGGATTAGATTTAATTTTCCCAATTCAGTTAATTCAAGAGGTTTAATCTTATTTTTAGGAGGATATATAGTACTTTTTACGATAGCACCTCCTTTAGGATAGAATCCATGTTTTTTAATGTCAATATCGATCTTATAGCCACAATTTCTAAAGATATTATAAGTTACTTGTTGAATATAATTAAGACTTGGAGCCCATTTTCCGAAAGTTCCACCACCGTGAATAATTATTTCTATTTTCTCAGGTTTTTTAAACCCCAAGCATGCAATTTGAATAGGTTGAAGAAGTAAACCAATATTGCCAGCAGTTGTAATTTCTACCTCAATATTGCTTCTTATTAATCGTTTAGGAATTAATGTAATTTGTTTTGTCCCAACCTGACATTCAGATAAGTCACTGTTTGTTAATTCAGATAAGGTTTTTAGGCCCATTAAATGTTGTAGTCTTAATCCTGGTTTAGACCTATTTGCTCTAATGTTTTTAATTCGAATTGAACGTTCTAGCAAAACTGAATACCCCGCTCCTATTCGAAGTATAGCACCACCACCTTCACCGAAGGATCCGTCAATTTCTAAGATTTTATTCCCCATTATAAATTACCTGTTTTCTTATATAGGGACTGAATTCTGTTAATTCCATTAAATTTTTCAATAAGTTCAGCTACTTCTTTTGGTACTAGAGTTTTCCACTTTTTATCATTCTTAGAAATTAATCTCCGAATATTATTCGCACTGAATTTTCTCTTAAATATTGCTATTTTCTTCTCTACTTTAATTCCTTTATTAAAAAATAATTCCCTTACCCAGTCACTATTGGAATAAATTGAATTAAATTCCCCGACTATTGAAATTACATGATCTACCCATTTTTTTGCATCAAAAATATCAGGTATGGTATATATTTCATAGGAATTTGAGGGGATACCTCTTTTTTCTAAAGCTGAATTAATAAATCTTTTTCTTTCTTCTGATGTAAATGGATCATTTATAGTATGAGATAATTGAGAACTACCAATTCCAATTTTAACTAAATCCTTAGATTTTAAAATTTGTTTAATAACATAAATATGTCCATGATGTAAAGGTTGAAATCTTCCTATAAATAGGCTGATTCCATTTTTGCTTCTAACGGAGTAGTCAGCTTTAATCTCAAAAAGTGAAAGAATGTTTAAATTTAAGAGTTTTACCCAAATTTTTTTTGAATAATCTATATATTTTTCATTTTCTAAAAGTTCTTTAAGTTCAGTTGTATCATAGAATCTACTAAAGCTGACATCTAATTCCTGCTCATCTGGATTTAAAGGGATATTATAATCAACAATGCCTAGAAAAATGTATGCTATTTCATCGCCTTCTGTATTTAAATCATAAAATAATACTTTTTTAACTTGCTTTGGAGGAATTCCAAATTCTTCTTCAAGTTCTCTCAACGCATTTTTCTTAATTCTATTTAGATTTAAATTTTTTTCCCAGTTTACATGCCCTGAAGAAGAATCAGTAAAATACTCTGGATATTCTTTTTTATTTCTACTTCGTTTTTGTACTAAATAATATTGAGAACCATCTTGAGTTACCGATAGAATAAAAAATCTTGTTATTAAATGGCTTATTTTTTTTTTATGGGCCTCTACTCTTTCCATTGGAAAAATATATTTAGATATCTGCCCAGATTGCAAAAATTTTTTATCCTTTTTATCAACACAAGCCAAAATTTCTCTTTCCATACCTAAATATATCCTCTATAGTCTAATTGTCATTATATCTCCTATTTTACAGCCCAATATCTTAGAAGCATTTCCTTGATTAGTTGAAATTTCAAGAAATCCAGTTGATCCGACAAGAAATAAGATAGTTCCGACTGGAACGTTTGAGAAATTATTGTTAAAAAAACCTTTATGGATTTTTTTATTAATTTCTGCTCTAATTTCTGTACCTTCATTTATGGTGATTCCACTATTTTGAATTTTATTATTGTCAATTGATATATTAGTTATTATATTTCCAAAAGAATCTATATATTGAATTGAACATTGGATAGCTCTTTTCTCAAGATTAATGTTGTATGTAATTGGGATTTCTTTTAAATAACTCAGGTTAAAACTAGGCCCAAATTCATCTAGTGAAATGCCTGATATTAAATGCGCAGCTACTGGAGCCATAATATCTCTTCCATGAAAAGTATTCGAAATAGGTTTATTAAAAAAAACGTCATTTTGTATTTCAATACACATTTCTATATTAACCGCGAAATTACCCCCAAAAATTCCATTATTCGGGCCAATAAAATAATGGTTTGATTTTGTTTTAAGTATTAAAATTTCTCGAGAGCTTCCAACTCCAGGATCAACTACCATTATAAATATAGTCTCTTCAGGAAAGTGCATATAAGTAGTTTTTAAAATATACGATGCTTCAATTATTGAAAAAGGAGTAATTTCATGGGTGATATCCATTATTCTGATATCAGGATTAATTTTTAAGATAACACCTTTCATACTGGCTACATAATGTTTACCTTTTAAGCCAAAATCAGTAAGCAAGCATATTATTTTTTGGTTAAAATCTGCCATTTCAGAAAAAAACAAGCATTTTAATGGATAATATTTATAAAAAATAAAGCAAGAGAAGTTTATTTATTTTTTCTATATTTTTCATCGATTTTATAAAAATCTTCTAAAGCTTTTGATTTTAATCGATATTCTTCTTCTTTATCGAATTGAACTAGTTTTTTAGAAATGTCACTCGCTCTTCTGTATGAGGTGTATGCTGCATGAAAATCCTCATTTCTAAGAGCATTTCTCGCTTCTTGTACGATTCTTTCTCGTTCTTTAGATAAATCCGGAATTTGTTGAGAAAAACTACCTTTTTCTTTAAGAGAAGCTGCAATATCCATTATATAGAGGCCTTCAGCGATTTCTGCTGCTTTGGTATAAAATTTTGCTGCTTTTTCATATTCTAATGATTTCATTGCACTCTCTGCAGTATTATAATGCTCAGAAATTTTGTTATGTTCTTTATTTTCAACCATTTCTAAAAGATCTTGAGCAATTTTTCTTTCCTTTTTCCCACCACTAAGCATAAATTTGGTAATATTAATAATGCTATTTTTCAATGCTTCAGGTTGAAGAATATCTGTTAATGGTTCTAAATGCTCCAAATATACATCTCTTAATATTGCTTCAAATTCTTCTTTTGATTTCTTAAGTATATTTAGGCTTGGAATATCAAATGCTTCTGTTGCTTCTTTAAGAGATGAGCGAAACTTATCTGGTTTATCGTCTTCATTTAGTAATAACCCAACTATAAGTCCTGATGCGTTCCGGCTTAATTTTCCTATAAATTTATGAATATATGAAAATATTTGAATATCCTTTATTTTTAACAGATTATACTCGTTTTTTGAATGATCTAGGTTTAATCTTAGAAATAAATCATTTGTAATTTCAAAACCAGATATACCCTCCTTAAAATAATATCCCAAAATTTTATAGTCTGAATCAGTGGGAAGTAAAATAACGAAACAGCCTGCTGGCATTTAAACTTATACACCTTTTAAATTAAATTATTAAATTAAATTAAAACTAAGATTAAAAAAATTAAAAATTTTTTATTGGCTCGCACTTATTATCCTATTGGTTTCTTCTCTGATACTTTGAATTATATTCAATAATTGAGCAAAATAAAGATTATCAGTTACTGCTTTAGAAGCTTGTTTTATAATCTCGATTGCTTTCTTTTCCTCTTCTGTTATTGCTTCAATAGATTTTTTTTCCCAGAGTTCTTTTATTTTTTGATTAAAATCATCAGAAAGGTCAGCCAGACTTTTTGTGGATTGAACTCGGAATTGTTTTAAAACTTCTACTATTAATCTTATATTTTCTGTCATAGCTACTGTTTGTTCAGAAAAACCTTGACTCATTTGATTGATTGCACCTCTCATTTGGTTAATCTGAGCTATTGTTCCATCTAAGGAAGCCATAATTTGATTTATTTTTTGGATCATCTGATCAAGTAAAACTTCTGCCATTTATTCTAATACCTCCTCTTCTTTTATGGATTCTTTAAGGCTTTTAACCGAATCAATCGCTTCTGATAATAATAAATTTACAGTATCCTGATTGAGAATACCCTCAGAAAGCTTGGAAAAATCCTCTAATTTCTTGATTAAGTTTTTAAGGGCGTCTAAACCTAAGCCTTCTTGAATTACTTTCAATTCATCTGTTGTTCCTGCTCCAATTTCCTTTACAACATCAATATGCTTTGTTTGAGTAATGTTTATTTCACTAGAAAATTCCTCTAATTTCAAGGTTAATTTTGAAATTTTATCTTCTATGTTTTGGTTTAGTCCATCCAGCGATGTCTTCAACTCTTGTATAGCTTGACCTAATTGTGCAATCCGTTTATAGATATTTTGAAGGAGATCCGTTAACATTTCAGCCATAGTAATTCAACTTCTTCTTTTTTTTTTTAATGGATAAAAATTTCTCTTTTTATCACTTCAATTATAAATATAACAGAGTACTCGAATAAAAAAATTTTTATCTTTTTTCTGATTTAATTAGTTTATAATTATTTCACATTTCAATTTATTTGGGCCATTTGCTTAGCTTGGTTAACAAGGTTTACGTGCTTGGTCAACAAGCGCAGGTCTTATAAATGACCATCGGACATACATAAAACAAATTTGTCCGAGTAAGTAAAAACCTGAGATGCGTTGTATTTATCAATGTACCAGGAAATCCGGGGTTCAAATCCCCGATGGCCCATATTTTATTTTTTTGATCGTGAAACATCTATTTTACGATATTTCAGATATATTGTAAGAATACCTCTAGATATATTAGAATAATATCTTTGAAATAATGAAGAAATAAAATTAGTTAAAAAATATTCTATTTATCTAAATTCGAACTAATTAAATCAAGAAGCCATTTTTTTATTTGTGTTAGGTTTTTAAGAATTCCCGGAACAAGGTTTTCAGGAAATGTATTCTCTTGTTCTAACCTTTGAGCGGTTTCCATCCATTTATTTAAAGCCAATTGGACTAAGCTAGCACCTTCAGCTTCCATAAATATTGGAACAACTGCAGCTGATTCTCTAGCATCACCAATTGCAAAATAAATTTTTCGATTTATTCCTTTTAAGATAACTAAATTTGCACATTCATCAAGTTTTCTTTCAACTAAGATGCTTTTCAATATTTGAGTTTTGAGTTGTGCATCTTTTTTGGCGAACAATTCCTTTCTCTTTTTTAGTAGAGGTTGTATTTCTGAGGTTACTTTATCACCAGTAGTTCCTTCACTAAAGTATTTAGTTATTTTTAATGATTTATCTAATCCTTCTATTGCAGTAAATTTTTTACTATTCGAATAAAGAACAGCTTTAGAACCCCCTTGATCTTCGCTTGTGGATTGTTTAATATATATATTTCTCATAGTTACTGAATTACATGTATGGTAAGCTAATTCAAATAACTCTCGAGGGAGTAAAAAACCATATTCTTCTTCTATTTGTTTAGAAAGCCATTGAGAAGTAATTACATTATTAAACTGAGTTAAAAGTCGGTTTTCCATTACGAACCCCTAACTAACGATTTTGAATTGTTCAAATAATTTTTATTAAAATATAGAACTTCTAGTTTTTATTTATTTTTATTTCTGTTTAAATAGAATATTCGAAAATTTGAAATATTTTTATGATTGAACTACTTGATTATAAGCTTTTTCAAATCTCTCTACAGCAGAATTGATATCCTTTTCAGTTGCTCCAATTGCAGCATTCATTACGATATAAGGAGTTGGATAATTACTACAACATGTCCCAAATACTTTATCTTTTGGATTATATACTCTTGGTCCTGTTACTCTTAAATTATATAACGCTCCACCAAGAGCATATAGATCTTCTTCTTTTATATTATCTAATGATAATGCCACTGCAACAGGATTATAAACATCAAGAATTCTTTCATTTATCATATCCGCAATTTCTCTGAGTTTCGTTTCAAGCATTATGCGGTTTTTCTGTTGCTCTTCAATTAGTTTTTGATAACCAGAAATACCCATTGATAGGATTGAAATTAAAAAATTCACGACTGGAGTAGCGGAGGCACGTCCAGCATATGCTTGGCTAATTTTTATTATATTTTCTTCTACGGGTGAGGCAATTACTGCTCCACCCACAGGGGTTAGGAAATTTTTATCTGTAGATTGAATAATAGCGTCTATCCTTCCTGCATCAATTGCAGATCTAATTATTTTCATCCATTCTGGACTTTGAACTCCATATGCGTTTATAACAATATGTACAAGGTCATTTTCTTTTGCAAATTTACTTATTTCCTTAATATCATCATGTTCTCGAGGTGGAAAGAAGCTAGTAACTGAGATGATAGCAAAACAGTCATCTTCAAAACTCTCTTTAATATCTTCAATTGGGATCCTAACAGCATCCCCAAAAATTTTTCCTGGAACAATTTTTGCCTTAAAACCCATTAATTCAATTGACTTTAAAAGAGATTTGTGATCTATTTGAGGAACTAAAACAGTTCGTTTATAATTCGAATTGGATCCACTCTGCCAAGTATTTAGAGCTCCTAAAGTTAGAGATAATGACATTCCTGTACATATAGGTACTACTATCGCATCTTTTATGTTTGGTAAACCATTTTGTCTCAATATATTTCGAGCCAAATAATTTGATAATTCGTACATTATTGAACCTCCTGGTGCTTTTGGTTGAGCAGCTGTTAAAAAACCACTTCTTCCAACACCATGACAAAATCCAGCTGATGTCTTTAAGTGTAGTTTTGATGCTATTCTTGCTTCTCTTTCACCTACTCTAGCAGCATTATCATCTTTATCTGTATCCATATTTGATAGAGCTAGGAGTAGGAACTCAATTTGCTCATCAGTCCAAGGTTCCTTAGGGACAGATTTTTGTTCAAAAAGTATTTTAATTGGTTTTAAAAACTCATTTAAAACAAGTTGACCTCTATTTAACATATTTTCTGGTATATTCTTATTATCAAAAAAATCGATAATTTTGCTAAAATCAACCATAAAAAACACTATAATTATTTTTGGCGGCCCTCGAGGGGAATCGAACCCCTATCCCTCCGCAGGATAACTGGGTTTGAAGCCCAGCGTCAGAGACCACTCCAACCGCCAAGGGCCATAAAAATTGATTGCTTTTAATTCAAAGTATTTATCTTTTTAAAATAAGTTTTTGGTTATAAATAATGGTACATTAAATATTTTAAGAAAACTAATTGAAAAGTTCTAAGATTTCTTTCCCTTCTTCAAAAATTCCATTTATCTTCTCCAAAATATCCGGGATATCAATTTGCTGAGGGCATTTTTCGAGACACTCCCCACATTGAGTACATAGACTTGCCGCTCCTTCAACTTCTTCTTCTTTAGAGAGTCTTTTTTCATAATCTTCTGGTGTTTTTGCACATCTATTATAGAAAGATATTAGTATATCTCTCCTTCGTTCACCCCAGTATCCTAATTCATTCAACAATCTAAAAATCCAAGGAATTGCCACTCCATTCGGACAGGGGAGGCAATATCTACAACTAGTACAAGGTACAAGATCATATGTGTCATATATTCTCCTTAATTCAGAAATTGTATGTAATTCTTCTACTGATAAACTATTTACTGCTGATTTATTTGTAGATTCTATATTTTCTTTGACTTGTTGCATAGCGCTCATTCCACTTAATACTACAGAAACTTCAGGGTGATCCCACACAAATTGTAATGCCCAATCTGCCATAGTTCTTTTGATAGTTGATTTTTCTAAAATATTTTTGATATCTGGTCTCGAATCTAATTCTTCCTCCGAAATAGCTAGTTTTCCTCCGCGAATAGGTTCCATAATTATTAAAGCGATATTCTTACTACCAGCATATTCTACTCCTTTAATACCTGCTTGGTATTCTATATCAAGATAATTAAATTGTATCTGACAACAATCCCAATTATAATAATCAATTATTTCTTTAAAGACTTCAAAATTATCATGAAAAGAAAAACCCACATATTTAAATAATCCTTTCTCCCTTGCCTTTTCCATTTTTTCAATTAAATTTAATTTTCTAATTTTCTTTAGACGGCTTTTAGTTAAACCATGGAATAGATATATATCAGGTTTAGTTTGTAATCGATTGATTTGTTCTTGAAGATATTTATCAAAATCTTCACTTTTTCTGACTGCCCATATTGGTAATTTTGTTGTTAGGTGGACCTTTTCTCGATATCCATCTTGAAGCGCTTTTCCTACAATTGTTTCGCTTGCCCCATTATGGTAGGGGTAAGCCGTATCCACATAATTTACTCCATTATCAATAGCATAATGGATCATTCTAATTGCCTCTTTCTCGTCAACGGTATTTTGGTCAATCATAGGAAATCGCATTGCTCCAAATCCAAGAACAGATACATCCCAGTCAAGAGATCCCATTTTTCTATACTTCATTTTTTAATCGAATTCTCTTTTATGATTATTAATTTAAATTTAGAAAGATAATTGAAATAAATTACTAATTATTATTAACTAAACTAAGTTTTCATAATTAATGAGAAAATTATATTATGTAGATATTATAAGTTCTAATAAAATAACAACTTCTAAATAAAAGTAATTTAAATATTGAATTAGTAAATGTTCACTGTTTTTTCTTTTATAAATATCGGACTTTTATCTAGTAAAATAAGAATTAATAAAAAAGTGAAGACTTATGATTAGTGATACCGAGCTATCTATTGATTTAAATTTAAGTGAATGTCCTTTTTTTCTATCATGTGGACTTCCTAAGATACAATTTTTATGTAAAGTCCCAGAATGTAAAAACTGCCCTGATTATACGTCAAAATTACAGAAAATTAGAAAATAAAACTCTAGAATTTATTTGTAATTTGGTTTCTATATTTAATATATTCCTTCAGATGCTTAATTTTTTCAAGCTTAAAACGTTCTAATCCTAAATTTGACATACTCACGTCATACATTTTTTCAATAAATAACACAATTAAGAAGGCAGTTGCCCCCCATACTGTGTATTTCTGATAATTTTCATCATCAATATAATTAAAATAAAAAATTGGGAACTTCTTATTTTCTATATCGACAGCTTGTTCTCGAAAATTTATCTTACTTGTGAAAAAGTTAATTGGAATTTTAAGGATTCTTTGAACTTCTCTCTTGTCTCTTACTAAAACTTGATTTTTATCAATTATTCCTAAAAATGGAGTGATAATAAAACGTGTCATTGTAGGAAAATCATCTAAACAGCCTAAAATATGAATATTTTCTCGAGGCACCCCTATTTCTTCTTCAGCTTCTCTTAATGCTGTATCTCTTAAGGTTTTATCAAGTTGGGGATCAAATTTTCCTCCAGGAAATGACATTTCACCCCGATGCCTTGTTCCTTTATCAGAACGATGAATTAAAACTAATTCATATGGTTTATCTGTGTATGGAATTATTGTAAAAAGAACTGCAGAACTTGTAAAAAAATCATCTTTAATAGAGACTCTTAGCGGAGATTCACAAGGATATAAGGTCTTCTGAATCAAGTTTCTATTAAAAATTAAGTTTGCTGAATCCATTTGTTTTAGCAAAAATTTTAAGATATTAAATATTAAAAAACATAATATTTTATTCTAATAAAGTTTTTACAAGTGTTTAAAGATGAAACTTCCGAAAGAGATTAAAGATAAAACAGATTTGACCAGATTGGCTAAAAATAGAAAATGCTCTATACAAGGTTGTGGTGAAATTGCCATTCGGTCGCTTTCAGAAAACTCTTGGAAAAAATTTATTGAAAAAACAGGTCTAAAATTTAATTCTAATTCTTTTCACAAGATTTATTTGTGTAAACCTCATTATAATCAAGCGAATAAATATAGAAAATCGCAAGAAAAGATATTTCAGAAGAAGGGTTTTCTAGATAATTCGGCAGCAGCTAAAAAAGGAAAATGGGAATATTAAGCGATCAATGCCATTTCTTCATAGATAGAATTTATTAATAGATGTTGTCCTTGAATGATTCCAATCACTATAAGTGATAATCCTAATAATAAGACAATAATAGCAATTAATTTATTTCTCATATTTATCAAGTTTTAAAATAATCGATAATAAAATATTTTTACGAAAAAACCTACTTTGTTAAATCTTCTAGTGTCTTTATTTTAGTTTCAGTTTTTTTTAATTTTAAATCAAAATCTTTATCCTTTTTCTTGAATTCATCTTCAATTATCTCCTTTGCATGAAATCTGCCTTTATTAAGTTTTCGTTCACTGTTTAATTCTGCTTTTTCTAATTTCAAGTCCTTAATCCATAATTTCATTCCTGCGATTAAATTCTCTTTCTCCTTTTCTAAATCAAATTTTTCTTGTTTATATTTATTTTTTAATTTATCAAAAGTATCGTCATCCACTTTATGTAGTTTATGTTCTTTTGATAGGTTCTCAAGCTGGAATACTTTAGTACCAATATCAGTTGTGATCTTTTGAACTATAAAAGGTTCTTCTAAATTCTGCTTAATTACATTCTCTTTTTGTTTCAATTCGTCTATTAGAGTCTTTAATGCTTCCAATTTTACAGTAATTTCTTTTTTAAATTTAGGGTCATACTCATATTTAGGATCTTTTGTAGATTTAGAAAGCTCAGTTAATTTTTCGATGAGAACTTTTTTATTTAGTTGGATATCGTTATATTCAATATAATAAACCATTTGTTCTTTTACTTCTTCTGGAAGAGGTTTAACTTCTCCTGTTTCTTTAGCTTTTTTAAATACTTTTTTTTTAATAGGTTGTGGTTCCTCATCCAATATTTCTTCCTGCTTATCTTCTTTTATTTCTTGTCTTTTCTTTTCAACTGGTTTAGCTTCTTCTTCTTTCTTAGCTTCTTGAATTTTAGGTTTCTTTTCTCGTTTAGGAAGATCAGCAAGTTGAGGTTTACCACATATAATACAGAACTTATCGGAAGGTTTCGTAGGATTTCCACAATAGGGACAAAATTTACTCATAAATTCATCAATTTGAAGTTATTTTAATATCCAATATTTAAGTTAAATAAAACTATAATTATAAGTCTATTAGAGTCCAATATTTAAAAGAATTATTATGTATTTTTCCATGTTTCTCTCTCAAAGTTCATTGAATTTTTTTTGGATATAAAAAAAAATTTATTAATATTTTGTTTTCAGTTTTTTTTAATTAAATTAACATTTATTTAAAGCTTATTACTTCTCCAGATCTAATGTCTAATTCATTTAGAATTGCTAAAACTTTAACTCTTATCTCATTTTGTAGTTTTTCACTCATTTTGTTAAATTCGCTTATCTCTTCTCCATCAATTTGATCTATTAAACTTGTTAATTCGAGTGTTAATTCCTTTGCTCTTTTGATGTCCAACCTTTTTCACCTCCTTTTTATTATAATTTTGATAATATATATTTATCTTTATTTAACTCTAATGGAGCTTTATATCTGTATATAATGTTGTAAGGAATCACATTCAATTTTGTGATGATTTTAATCTTTAAAATAGGAAATGGATGAGATAAGCACTTGTAAGATAGTCTATTATCTTCCAAGGTTGAGTATACTAGACATAAAGCCTATAAAATACGGGGATTATGAATTTAGGGGTAAAATCTAATTCAATTGATATTGAATCATAATCCGGCCAAATTTTGTTTATAACAAGATATTATTTCTAATATATGGTGG
>JAEOTW010000328.1 GCA_016839655.1 Promethearchaeota archaeon
ACACATATTTCTCCATCATTTTGACTAATTATGTTATGTCCTTCATTCTCAAGATTTTCCTTAGTTTGATAAAAACTAACAATATTTCCATTATGAGCACCCACTATATCTTTATTACAATCAAAATGAGGTTGTGCATTTAATTTGCTTGGTCTTCCAAAAGTTGACCAACGTAATTGCCCAATACCAATATTTCCTTTCATCTTATCTAACTTTAGAGCGTCAATAACACTCTCTACAGTACCCATATCTTTTCTAAGATCTATTTCGCCATTTAGATATGTAGCTAAACCAAGACTATCATAGCCTCTGTATTGTAATCTTCTTGCTATTATCAATAATTTCTTGGCTATATCTCCCTTTTTTGCAACGATGCCAAAGATACCACACATAACTATTACACCAATTTTAAATCTTCTAATATTATAAAAACTATGAATAAAAGTATATAATAGATTTAAATTATTTTGAAAATTCTTATTTATAGTCTAGAGTTCCTTTTGTAAAAAAGAAAAATATGACCTCATTAAGAATAACAACCCCTTGTAGGATACACCTTTCTTTAATAGACGAGAATGGATACACCGGTAGAGTGGATGGCGGTATCGGTCTTATGTTGGACCGTCCTAATGTAATTTTTGAGGCTTCTAATAGTGCTAAAGAATTTAAAATTGAAGCTCATAAGTATTATCGAGAATCAATTGAAGTCATTAACGAAATAGCTTCTAAGGTATTTAAACAATACAATATTAGTAATAAGAATTTTCATTTCAATCTTAAAAGATACTTTCCCTCACACGTAGGTTTAGGCTCGAAAACACAATTATCTTTAGCTATTGCTACTGCTATTACGAAACTGAAGAATTTTACTCATTTAACTCATAGGGATTTAACAAAATTAGTGGAAAGAGGGGGAACCTCAGGAATTGGCTGGAGAGGTTTTAATACAGGGGGCTTTATTTTAGATGGTGGACATGATTTTGGACGAGGAAAAGAGAAAGAAACTTTTTTACCTTCGTCTGCCTCAATTTCAGCTAATCCTGCTATGACCATATTTAGACATAATATCCCTGAACATTGGAGATTTGTACTTGTTATCCCTAATGTAAAAAAGGGTGCTTTTGGTGATGAAGAAGTCAGTGTGTTTCAAGATTATGCTCCTATCCCCAGAAAAGAAGTAAACGAAGTCTCACATCAAGTAATAATGAAGATTTTACCTGGTATTATAAGGGGTGATTTGATATGTTTTGGAGAAGGATTGAGAAGAATTCAGAACATAGGATTTAAGAAAATCGAAATTGATTTACAACATGATAAAGTCAAAGAATTGATTAAATTCTTTGAAGATTATGGATTAAAAGCTTATGGTATGTCATCATTTGGACCTAGTGTTGTTGGTATTGTGGAATCAGATTTAGAAGCTGAAACATTACTAAGAGAAATTCAGAAGAATCAAAAAAATGGTGGGGGTCATATTTATATTTGTAAACCTAATAATAATGGAGCCAAAATCGAGTATATAGATTGAATTTATATGCCTATACCTAATGAAAAAATTTATTTTTCCCCTAATCTAAGCAAGAGAGAGAGAGCATGCTTTGAAACAGGTATTAAGCTCGGAGCATTATACCATATTCTTAGTGGAATCCCTATTCGAAATGATGAAAACACTATTACATCAATAGAAAAAGGTATTGAATCAGCAATTTCCTGCCAACCATTTGTAAAATCTGTTAAAATACATTTTGACCGTGATAAAATTTCTGGAACCAAAGAATCAGCATACGATTATGATGAGATAAATGGAAAAATGATCAAAGCAGAACTAAATATTGAGTATGAATCAATTCATGTAGTAGCAAAATTGCAATGGGTAGATCAATTAGAATATCCACTTATGTTTATCGAAAAGATTCATGAAAAATGATCAGCATATTGATTTACTAATTCTATAGCTTTTAGAGCCTTTTTATTTCTACTAAATCTTACAATTTTTCTACTATAATCTGATATTTTTTCACAGATTTTAGAAATTAGATTCATATCTTTATTTTCATCTGCAACTTTTAAACGTGTTGCTAAGATAATAGATTCTAAAGCTAGATTATCAGCACGGTTAAATAATTTATGAGATTCATTAAGTTTTTCGGTAAAAATTACTTTAAAACTAAAAATGGGCATAATATATTCCCCGAAACCATCTTCTTTTGATTTTTGTAATTCTTTCAATGCTTCTCCTATCAGAATTCCCCATGCTTTTTTTATAAATGGTACATCCATCGAAAGGGATTCTAAATGCTTATAATCGTAATACTTAGATGGAAATTCATTTAATCCTATTGGAGAGCCTTTTTCTTTCAAGGCAGCTAATGCATACAGAAAAACATCATCCACAAAATTAATAACTATAATATTATTTTGCTTCAAATTTTTATAGGTAGTTGTACTATAGAAAGGCGACATCTGAAGCTGATCACCTTCTATTACTCTAATACCCATACACGAAGTATTGGGTTTAATTGCTAATCCATTAGCAGAAAGGGAATAAGATGTAGCGATAATTTCGTATAAATAACCTTTCTTTAAGCCAAAATTTTTTAGATTAAAAGTCATTAGAAAGGATAAAATCTTACTTTTTTTATTTTCTACTTATTTATAATTCAAATTTTGTTACTTTAGGTAGTGTTTCAATTTCAGGATAAATTTTACCTACTACTAATGGAGAACTATTATAAATTTCCTCAATTTCAATAACTCCAAATCTGATTCCTCTAAATTTATGAAAACCTGTAAAGGTACCTTTTACTACTTGACTCGCAAAATCGAAATTCATTCCAAAAACCGCAACTTTAGAATCAGTTGGAATATTATATAGATCGTGTTTTAGCACTGAAGGAGGGAATACTAGTCTATTATGATCTGCTGCTTGAAGTTGTATACAAGGGATTATGAGCGGATAACCATCTGAAGGATCAATATATCCAATTGCACGTATACCAATAGTAGCAGTAAATAAATCATATCCGATAACATTTAACCGCTTTTCATTAAGTTTAGTTTTTGCTCCTCCTTTTCCTATAATATTTTTTATAATTCCTTTTACAATTCCGAATAAGGGCAAATCTCTAATAGAAGTAGAAGCAACCACTTTATTGTAATATGCCGTATGAACTCTGTAATAAGTAAAATATCGAAATAAATCAGAATTGTTAAAGAATTCTAAATCTTCACCTTCCGTCGTAGTATGAGTGAAATCAGCTTTTAATTGAAGAAATTTAAAGGGCATATCTGCAGTCATATATAATATCCCCTGTTTATGGTTTTTTTTAATATTTTTTTTGCTAGTACCCTCTGTAAAGGCGCCCCATACCATTTTTTCTTTATTTATTATCCGATTCATAGCAATAAAAGTAATGTGAGGCCATCCACGTTCATCTATAGTCCCTAATAACTTTAACATCATTCCAGGTTGAGTAAATTCAACTGCTCTTTCTGAAGCCTCAGAGGACCAACCGTAAACTTCCTTTTTCTTACCCATAATTAAACATCTATTTCTTTTTTTTTTTAAATAAATTAATAATTTTTAACATGTTCATACTTTTGAATCTTCATTATTTTCTTTGGCATTGGTATCTTCTTTTTTTGTCAAACCAGACCACCTTACGTTTTTAACACCAGCAGATTTAGCTAATTGTAAAAAATGTACCATTTCTTCTTCAGATAATAAAGAGTAATTTTCAAGTGGCCATTCCATATCTAATCTTTCATATTTTGTTGTACATAAATTATTAAATGCTAATAAGTCCCAACGTTCAGGAATATTTTTCAAATCATTTACTATAAAGTTACCAATACCTTTGATATTAACATCTGTTCCAGTGAAATTTGGGATGATAGGAGTTCTAATCCACATCTTTTTGTTATTTTCTTCAATAATGTTGGAAAACCAAATAGCATTCTCTAAAATCAAATCATTTGTGACTCCAGTAAACCCCGCATGTTTTTTATTATCAATTTCTTTAATATCAAGCAGAACCAAATCTACATATGGTAATAATTTTTCATATATTTTTCTTGATGCATACCCACAAGTATCTAATGCTGTTGAAATACCATTTTCTTTACATTTTTTAAGAAAAGACAAAATAAAATCATACTGTACTGTTGGTTCTCCGCCAGAAACAGTAATACCCCCCTTAGATTCTGTATAATAAATTTTATCCTTATTAACTTCATAAAATAAATCTTCTAATTCCCACCATTCTCCAAACATATGTAGAGCTGTACTAGGACATTCTTCCACACATTTTCCACAACCATTGCATATTTTCCTATCGATCTGAATTCCTACTTCATTAAATGATAACGCGTGTAACTCACAAACTTCTATGCAAGATCTACATCCTATACACTTATGTTTGATCCATTCCAATTGAGGTTCTTTCAATATTGACTCGGGATTATGACACCATATGCACCGTAAAGGACACTGCTTGAAAAATACAGTTGTTCTAATACCTGGACCATCTTCTGTTGACATTTTTTGAATTTCAAAAATAAATCCTTGAACTGAAGTGGTCATAAATTTGAGTCACCAATTTAAAAAAATAATGAAAGGATAAAAAAATTTACATTCTATGAGATTCTCGAGCAATTATTTCATCTTGAAGCTCTTTCCCTATTGCATTAAAATAAGCGTTATATCCTGTTACCCTAACCAATAAATTTGGATAATTTTCTGGGTGTTTTTGCGCATCTTTAAGTAAATCTACATCTAACATGTTTACTTGTAAACAAGTTCCACCATTTTCAACGTAACCTTTTAAATATGATTTGAATTTTTCTTTATTCTCTGGATCTCTAAGAATATTTGGATTAAATGTCATTGTATGACTCGCTCCATTAGGAAGGTAATTTACATATTCTCCATTAGATGATTTTCCACCAATAGCAATACCCACAGAATTGGTAACTGCTGTTGGACCTTTTTTATCTACTCCATCACTAGGACATATTGCATTTGATAAAAATGTTCCTGATTTTCTACCATTAGGAGTTGCAACTGTAAGTCCAGCATCGGCTCCAGCCCAATAGTTCCAAGATAACATACCTGGTCGAAATTGAAAATTCGTAGGTGTTTTATATTTCCAGGTCTCATCAGACCATACTTCCATCACTTTCCTAGCCATTTCATCGGCGTCATCTTCATCATTTCCATATTTTGGTGCTTTATTTTTAAATGTTGATTGCATAACAATATATTCATCTCCCTCAAAATTATGGACAAGGGCATCCTTAACTTGAGAAATACTATATTTTTTATCTTCATAGACTAATTTTTTAATTGCTAATAAAGAATCTACTGTTGTTGCAAATCCAACACCTTCAATTGTAATAAAACGTAATTCTGGGCCTCCATTTCTCACATCCAAACCCTTTTCAATGCATCCTCGAACTAAAGTCGATAAATATGGAGTTGGGATGTAATTTGCCCGAGTTAACTCAGGCATATTATAAACATCTACTGTATATTTAATAATGTGTTTAATTTGCTCTTTCCACGCATTCCAGAATTCTTCCCAAGTTGTGAAATTTTCAGGCTCTCCAGACTTTGGACCTAATCGTTCTCCATTCTTTGTCCAAGGCTTTTTAAAGTTCCCAGGCATATTTTTTCCATTCCATAATGTCAGTTCAATACTCTTGGCTAAGTTTGGATTACAATTAACTGTACCTGAACGATCATTTCCCTGCATTGTATTTTCTAAACACCCAACACAAGCATAATTCCAAGCTTCTTCTTTTGAAATACCTTCTCTAAGTAATCCTGCTATAGCTCTTTCGTCAAAATTTATCAAAAATGGAGCACCTTGAGATCTTGATATCATTTCAACTATAGTATTTAAGAGCTTCTCAGGAGAATTTCTATGTAAACGAACATTTGGCTTGGGTTCTAAAATTGGAGACCATTCATCAATTACTTCTAAAATCGTGTAGGTTAATTCATTTGTAAGGTCTTCTCCATTAGAACCACAACCAGATAAAGTCATTAATTGCCCAAAACCAGAAGTAATCCCTTGCCTTCCAACCATTATTTGGGCATCATAAATAGTATTACAATGAAACCAAAAACAACCCAAAATATCCTTTGCAAAATCCTTAGTAATATTCTTTTCCTCAATAACATCTTTTTTATATAATGACCATAAATATTGATCTGTTCTACCAAAAGACATTCCTGGACCGGGATAAGACTCTTCTGAAATAGATAACATGTGAATTAACCAGAGTGATTGAACTCCTTGCCAAAATGTTTCAGCTGGTTCCCAAGGAACACGTTCTAAATTTAAAGCCATTTGTTCAAGTTCATTAACTCTTTCTTGCGATGAAGCTTCAACTTTCAAGCGTCTGCATTCTTCAGCATACTTTTTTGCTAACTTTTTAGGGATTTCTGTTGCTCTTATCATTGCCCTAAGTTCTTGACCTTTGAGGCTTTTCTTCTCTTTTTGGGTTAACTGTTCATATTTATTTTTCGCTTTTTCATGGATAAATTTGAATCCTTTCCTTATTACTGTCTCATAATCAGGTATAAGGTGTCCCGCAGTAGCACCTAAATTCCCAAAACCTGAATTATGGAATTTAAAAACTCTTTTTCGAATCTTTAAATTTTCTTTCCAAAAATTCTTAGCTTCTTTTTCAGTAAAACACTTACTGAATTGAGTTTGAAACCTTCCACCTGCTATTAGATCATTTTCGGAAATGATTTCTTGTGGAACATAATCTAATATCGCATTTTCAAAAAAGAAAACTTTGCGTTCTGGAAGGGATAATTCCCAAAAACTTTCCGGTAACTTGATAGTAGGTGACATAGATCTCATTGAACTTTCTATTACTCCTTTACCTTTATTTCCTAAATACATATGAGATTCAGGAACAATATACATATTTCCTTCCTCAAAAATTAGATCCCAATCCATTCCGGTGGTGAATGGCATATATTGATTATTCCATTCTCGTTCCACTCCCTTAAAGTAATAATCTCTTAACCATTGAGAACGAGGGGAAAGATCGTGGGGTTTAGCAACTGTAAATTTTGGTTCTCTTATCTGACCTGTACGGTCTCCATTGATTTTACTCATTATTTTAAACCTAACTAATATGATTAATAATAATTAATACTAGATCTCTTATTAATTCAAGAGTCCTTCTTCTAAATTTATTTAAACCAATTAAAGCTTTATAATTTCAATTTATTTTTAATAAGAATTTTCATGAAAATGAAAATAAAAATTAATAAAAAAAAAGTTTATTTAAGCCTTGCTTCCGATAAATGAAGATGATCAGTTTCTACTTCAACAAAAGCTTCAAATATTTCTTTTACACGTGGATTTTGAGCTTCAGTAGCAGCTTGTCCATAGAACTTTATTGCTCTATCCTCTCTACTATGTGATTCTTCTAGGTTAGGTTTGTATTCTGAAACACATTTATCATACTTTGGAAATTCTACTTTATCTAATTTTAAGATTTTCTTCCAAACTGCAGCATGTTCCGCCTCGACTTTTGCTAGAATCTTAAATATTTTTTGGCCATCCACTTCTGGAACCTTTTTACTAGCACATTTATAGAAAATATTATTAGAAATTTCCACTTCTAAAGCTTTCTCGACGTTTGCTTTATCTTTTTCATTTAAATCAACATCCCAAGCCCCAGTATCATCATATTCTGTTGATTCTACAAAATATTTTTTAAATGCTCCACAAAATGGGCATCTACTAGGAGCATCCTCTCCGATATAAGCTTCTCCACAGATTTTACATACATAAACTTTAACAAATATCTTTATTCACCTTTAATTATAAGATTTCAAATTTAGTTCAAATTATTAAAAATTACCACAGTTTTTATAGTTTTAACTTCAATTCTAAAAAAAAAAAGGTTAAAAGCAATTATTAAAAAAATATAGAATATAAAAAGAATTATAGCATCATATAAAATGTACCAATAGATTTAGTCTGATTATCATTGTATAGAGTTCTTGGAATTGACCCAGGATCGAAAAGTTGGGATTTCTTCGGTTTAGAAGATGATAAAATAATTTTAGATACATCTTTACCTACAAAAGAACTTATTAATGAACCGCAAAAAGCGATTACAATAATTAAAACAGTAAAAAATATTAATCTAATGGTTGCTCCAAGTGGATTTGGACTCCCTTTAAAAAAGGTTGATGAATTAACAGAACAAGATATATTTTTCACACTATTAAAATTTGATCAAAAAGAAAAAGATAAATTAGTTGGTCTTGGAGAGGTACTAAGATTAATTAAAGCTCAAGGTATTCCTGGAATTATTGTTCCCGGAGTTAAACATTTACCTACTGTTCCTAAATATCGGAAAATAAATAAAATTGATATGGGGACTGCTGACAAAATTTGTACTGCAGTGACGGGAATTAGGGATCAAATGGAAAGATATAATATTGCACCTCAAGATACAAATTTTATTTTGGTTGAGATAGGTTATGGATTCACAGCAGTTTTAGCAATAGAAAATGGACAAATAATAGATGGAATTGGAGGCTCAAATATAATGGGGTTTCGTGCATGTGGCAGTTTGGACGGGGAATTAGCTTACTTGATTAAAAATATTCATAAAAGAAATATTTATAAAGGTGGTGTAGCGTATATCTCTGGATATTCTGATTTGAGCCTAAAAGAGATCATGCTTTTAGCAGAAAAAGATGAACAGACTAAAATTGCCCTAAAAGCCTATTTATCAAGTGTAAAAAAAGCTGTTTTTGGCATATCATCATCGTATTCAAATAAGGATAAAATTAAAGAGATATTATTAGCCGGAAGAGGAGCAGGATTAGGTTATTTCAGAAAGAAAATGATAAGTGGTCTTAAAGATATTGCCTCTGTAAGAGTAATGAATTCCTTTAGTCAAATAGCAAAGAGGGCAGCCCAAGGAGCAGCCTTTATTGCTGATGGAATTTTAGGTGGAAAATTTGAACCAATTATTAAAAATCTAAAATTACAAGAAGCATCTGGGTCCATATTAGATGATATTTTTATTCCATTTGAAAAAAATAAGCTAATAAGTGATTTAGATTAAACTACTTATAATTACTGGTAAACAAAGTTATAGTACAATTGAAAATATAGTAAAATCCATTAAGCAGCCTAAGATAGATATTATAAAAGCACCAATATCAATATCAGCATTTCTTACTAAAGAAATTACTACTAATATACTTGAGCAAATAACCATCTCAAATTACGATTTGGTATTATTGCCTGGTTTTGTCCAATGGGATTCTAGTATTTTGGAGGATAAATATAAAATAAAAATTAGGAAAGGACCAGAATTTGCATCTGACTTACCGAGTATTGTAGAAAATTTAAAATTTCTCAATTTATCTAATAAAATACCTGCTAATAGACTACTAGAAATATCGGGAGAGAATAAATACTCTGAAATTGTAGAAGAACAAATAAACTGCTCATTAAATAACTTAGGATCCCATACATTTTATATAAATGAACAGAGATCTAATATTATAATTGGAAGGAATTTACCCCCACCCATAATCGCTGAAATAGTGAATTGTACAGAGAAAAGTGATGAGGACATTTTAAAAAAAGCCACACATTATATTAAATCTGGAGCTGACATTATTGATATTGGATGTATATCTAATAAACCCAATCCAACCAGAATCAAAGAGATAATTAAGTTAATCAGATCGAATCATAATGTTTTAATAAGCATCGATTCAATGATTCCTGAAGAATTAAATGCTGCTGCAGAAGAAAAAATTGATCTGATTCTAAGTTTAGACATGGGGAATTATATTGAATTATTAGATATACCTAAAACCATACCTATTGTCATACTTCCCACTAATATTAAAGAAGCATACTTTCCAAAAGATCCTGAAACAAGAATTCAAAATTTGTTTAAATTAACAAAGGAACTGCATAGTAAAGGTTTTAAAAAATTAATAGCGGATCCCTTATTAGAAACACCAATCAATCCAGGAATTTGCAACTCTTTAGAAGCTTATTTTTTATATAAAAAGAAAATTGCTGAGAATGAATACAAAGGATATGAATTACCATTATTTTTTGGAATATCAAATGTAGTAGAACTTATGGATATTGATTCTATTGGAATAAATGGACTTTTAGCAAGTATAGCAATTGAATTAGATATAGGGATACTTTTTACAGTTGAACATAGCGCAAAACTAATGGGTGGTGTCAGAGAATTAAAAGAAGGTGTAAAATTAAGCTATTTAGCAAAACATAAAAACACTCCTCCAATCAATCAAGGTATCCAAATCTTTAAAGCTAAGGCAAAGTTAAATCAAAAAATGCCTACTATAATAGAAGAAAACGCAATATTTATGAATAAATTGATACCTGAATATGTTCCTGATACAAAGGGATACTTCAGAATTTATAGTAATCATTATACTAGGAAAATTTACGTTCTATTTTACTCAAATGATGAAAAATTAATAAAAACCTTCATTGGAGAAAATGCAGAAGCTTTATGCAAAAAAATTATTCAATTAAACTTAACAGATAATATATATCATTTAAATTACTTAGGAAGAGAATTAAAAAAAGCAGAAATCAATTTAAATCTTGGTAAACCGTATATTCAAGATGAATAGTTAGCAGAAAAGATTATTTAATAATATTTTATTCCTAAATCCCATACATAGCTTAAAAATTTAAAAATTTAAAAAATTTCGTCTACATATAGAAATTTAAATAATTAATATACTTATATAGCATACTCCTTTGAAATATACCTTCTTAAACAGGTTGATATTATGATCCCAAAAAATATGGAATCATTTCTAAAGGAACACCTCCCTGAAGCCACTTTTAAAGCTCGGCTTAAAAAAGATGATGGAAGATGTTATTTAGAATTTGGTAATTTAGATGTTCACCTTTTATCACATTTAGGAATCATCCGTGATAAAGTTGGTCCTCACTTAGTTGCATGTATATGGGATGAGAAATCACAATTAGAAATAGGTGGATATGTTGTGGTTGATTCACTAGCTGGAGGACGCCCATCAATGGGAGGAATTAGAATGTTACCAGATATTAATCCCTCTGATATTCATAATCTAGCACGAGGAATGACATTAAAAAATGCAGCTGCTAATCTTCCTTATGGAGGTGGCAAAGCAGGAATCGTAGCAGAAAGAGAAATGACTCCTGAAAAACATACTGAAATTGTTCGCGGTTTTGCTCGATTGATTCGCCGATATAGTGATATATACCTTCCAGGACCTGATGTAGGGACTAATGATGCAGATATGAAGACTATTGCAATTGAAAATGGGTTAGATAATGCTCTTTCTAAGCCTGCTGATATGGGTGGAAATCGTATTGATGAACTTGGAGCTGCTGCGGGAGGTGTTATAATTGCATTACAAACCTTATTAGAAATTTTGCCGAGACTCAGAGTTCTTCCTCAATTTGCTAAATTAGAAATACCTAACACAACTAATCTTACCATACTGATTCAAGGTTTTGGAGCTGTTGGTGCTCATGCTGCTCGGATATTGAAAGAACGATTGCCTGATACAAAAGTTATAGGGATTAGTGATCTAGAGGGTTATTTGTATAATGAAGATGGATTACCAATTGAAGAGTTATTTACATTATGGAAGGAAAAAAATCTAGTTACAAATCTTTATTTCAAAAATCAAATAATTTCAGAAGGATATAAACATCCTACCAAATTTTCAACAAATGCTAATAATCTACTTCTTGAGAATGCTTTTTGTTTGATTCCTGCTGCACCAGTTTTTAATTACTTATGTGTTAGAAAATCCGAAAACCCTTCAATGACAGTTGATCGAATGGGAAAATGGGCAGTTATTATTGAGGGAGCAAATACTTATTCTCCTGATCCAAATAGAAAAGCTGCTAGAATTCGGATGGAACAAATAGTATATAAAGAAAAAGGAGTTATGATAGCCAACGACTATTTAGTTAATTCTGGAGGAGTTATTTTTGCTGCTCAAGAACACATTTTAAGAACCCCAGATCATTTACAAATCCCAGAAGAATTTTTAGGAAATCGTGAAGTAGTTGAGAAATGGCTGAAAGATCATGCAAAAGATTTTGCTGAATTATCCAAACAACGTTTAATAGCAGGGGAAGAATATAGAGAGAATGTTATTCATAATAATATGATTGAATTAATTGATCTACTATCAGCACACCCGGATATATTACCGTGTACTGCAGCCGAGCAAATAAGTCTTCAACGTCTTACAGCTAAAGAAAGGGAACGCACAGCAAAAGATATTATGATACCGCTACCGACTATAGATACCAATAGTACTATTCAAGAAGCTGCATCTTTAATTATTGAAGATGTAAGTGACATTATTGCAGTGCTTTCAGAGAATAAACTTGTAGGAGTAGTAACAGATTGGGATATTACTAAAGCTATAGCTGAGGGTAATATTGATGCTACTCTCGATAAAATAATGACTAAGGATGTAATTACAGCTCATCCGAATTTTAATATTCTTGATATTGTACGTGAGTTAGAACAATACAAAATATCTGCAATGCCAGTTGTTGATGAAGGTATTGTTTTAGGAAAAGTTAACTCAGATTTAATTGCTCAACGTTATGTGTTAGATTTATTACAATCCCGAAAGCCTCATTAAAAGATTCCTCATAATTTATATCTTCTAATAATATTTTAAAATATTATATACAGTATCCCTTTGGGCTGGTTTTTTTCCTGCCTGTTTTATTATATTTATTATTTCTTCTGGAGATAAATACTCTCCAAATTCAGCACCAGCGCTTCTTGAAATATTCTCTTCCATTAACGTTCCTGAGAAGTCGTTAACACCATAATTTAATGAAACTTGAGCAAATTTAGGTCCTAATTTAACCCAACTACATTGAATATTATCAATATAGTTATTCAAGAATAATCTGGCAACCAAAAATAACTTTAAATCATCCATCCCATAGCTAGGTTTTAAGGGAAAATCTTCGAGTTGAGATAAAATGGGTTTTTCTTTCACGAAGGGAAGTGGAACAAATTCAGTGAATCCATGGGTCTGTTTCTGGATATCTCTTAAAACTTCTAAATGCTTAATTCTATCATCTAATGTCTCAATATGCCCATACATTATAGTTGAAGTTGTAGGAATTCCTAAATTATGAGCAGATGTTATGATCTCTTTCCAATGGGCTGTATTTACTTTATTAGGACAAATTATTCTTCTTATTTTATCAACTAATATCTCTGCGGCGGTTCCCGGGATTGAATCTAATCCTGCATTTTTCAACTCCTTTAAAGTATCTTCAATTGAATTTTTATACAATTTGGATATGTAATATATTTCTTGGGGAGAAAAAGCATGAATATGCATATCTGAAGCAACATCTTTGACATTCTTAAGAATATCTAAGTAAAATTCAAATTCTAAATCAGGATTAATACCACCTTGTATACAAACCTCAGTGCTACCAAAATTTTTTGCTTCAATTACTTTTTCTCTAAGTTCTTCTATAGTGAGTAAAAAAGCATCAGGATGTGTAGCTGGTAAACTGAAAGAACAGAATTTACACTTTTGATAGCAAATATTGGTAAAATTTATATTTCTATTTATAACAAATGTTACAAAATTATTCTTTTTTTCATAATTTATCTGATCTGCTACATTTTGTAGTGCAAAAAATTCTTTTCCATCAACTTTTAATAATTCCAAAGCTTCATTTGAACTTATTTCCTCAGAAGCTAAAGATTTTTTTAAAATTTTTCTAATATTTTGTTTTATTGGTTCAAAGTTTTGAGTATTTAACATCTAAGTTCATATTATTTATTACTTTTTTAATTTTTTCTGGACAAAAACTTTCATTTCTAATAAATTTATCATATATGGGGAGTCTCTCCTTAAGAGTATACCCATATTTTTTACAAATTCTTAATAACTTATCGATTTGAGGCCATTGATTTTCAGGATTTATATAGTCTATTGTAAAAGGAGATATCCCCCCAAAATCATCAATACCCATTTCAATAAACTCTTTTTCTAACCCTGTGATGAGATTTGGGGGTACTTGAATAGCTATATCGTTTTTAAAAATAACTCGAGCAATTCCTGTAATTTTAAGCATATCTTGAAAGGATATAAGCTTTTTTGGTTGGTATGGTATACCTTCTTTTCTTACAAAATTTTGTATTATAACTTCTTGAATATGACCATACTTCTCATGGATACTTCTTATCAAAAGTAAATCCCTTATTATATCTTCAAATTGTTCTCCAATACCAAGTAATAAACCCGTAGTAAAGGGAATTTTTAATTTTCCAGCATTAGTAATATGTTCTATTCGTTTTTCTGGCAATTTTCCAATTGAATGTTCATGAACTTTGCCTTTATTGAATAAGTCCATACATGAACTTTCAAGCATCAATCCCATACTTGAAGTAAAATTCTTTAATTCCTTCATTTCTTCATAGGTTAAAAATCCTAAATTTATATGTGGTAAAATTTTAAAGTCAAGTAAATATGTACAAATGTTTTTTAAATATTCCAAGAGATCTGAATACTTTAACTTTTCTAATTCCTTCTTTACTTCAAGAAAACTTCCTGAGCGTTCTCCAGACATTAGAAGAGCTTCTTTACATTTGTATTGGAGAGCTTTTTGACTTAATTCATCTATACGATCAATATTGAGTAATATCACATTGCTCTCCCCTTTCGATTTATGGATTTTATAATTATAATAACAATATCCACACTGGTTAACACAGTAATTTGAAAGAGAAAGAGTAAAATTCTTAGAATAAGTTATTACTTTCTTCTCAGCATCTGGTAATTGCTCTCTTACTAACTTTACTTTCTCTTTGATCTGTTTCAATGTGAGCTTTTTAAAGCTTTTAACACTACCAATTTTATCCATTATTTAATCTTCTTATATTTTAAAACCAAATAATTATCCCTATTTAAAATATCAAGCAATTTAAACCTTGGTGCTTGAATCATAGTTTCAAATCCATCACCTTCAACAAGGCTGATAGCATCTTTCCCACCAATCATCCATGGAGCAATTGTTAACCGAATTTCATCAATTAAATCATTTTTAATAAAACTCCAATTCAGTGTACCTCCTCCCTCTAATAAGATCTTTTGAATACCCATATTGTAGAGTTTTGGCATTAGAAATAAAATATCTACTTTATTTCCACTACCAGATTTTACTATTTTTACACCTCTTGACTCAAAATCTTTGATTCTTTCTGATGAGGCATACTTAGTAGTACATATTATTGTTGGATATATCTTTGGTTGATAAGTAATTACATTAGATTCTAAAGGTATAGAAAGATCACTATCGAATATTATCCTATGATATCCATTATGCTCATAGAATTTTATATGAAGTTTAGGGTTATCTTTTACTATAGTATTCTTCCCAACTATGATTCCATCTACTTCAGTTCTAAGTTTATGGACTTCTTTCCAATCTTGCTCATCAGAGATATTAGAATCTCCGATTTTTGAAGCGATCTTTCCATCAATAGTCATTGCTGAACTTAAAATGATATAAGGATGGTTAATTTCTTTCAAATGCGACTTCTCCTTTAATATAAGTTTTTTTAATGTTTTCTGACTTTAGTCTTTGAGTAATTAAGTCAAAAATGTTATTAGAATCTATTTTGGATACGAAAAGATTTGGATCACATAAATCAACTAAAAAAAAATCAGCATATTTTCTTTTTGAAATTGAGCCAAATTCTGTTTCAAGATTAAAATTCTTCGCGGCATTTATCGTTATCATTTTCAATAAGTCTTTTGAGGTTAATTGAAGTTCTTTATTATAATTACATAAAACTCTTGATATCCTGTAAAAGTACCGTATTTCTTCTAATAAATCAGTATTATTTACCATTAAATTATCTGTTCCTAGTGAAATAGGGATCTTCAAGCTCAATAGTTCATTAATAGGAGGAAAACCAATTCCAAAATATCCATTACAACGAGGACATAAAACAATTGATTTATTATTTTTCTGTAAATTTATCAAATCATCTTTAATAAATTTTGTTCCATGGATGATTACATCAACAAGATTATCTTTAAACATTTTATTTATCCTATTAATATTCCGGATGTTCTCAGCACAGTGACAAGCAATGATTTTTTTAAATTTTTCCTTAGCAGATATGACTAATTTTCTATTGGATGAATTTATCTGTTTATAACTAGATAATCCAACTCCATTTGCTAAATCAAAAACTGAATCAATTTCGGTTTCATCCATGAATCGTCCCAAGGTTAAATAATTAATTAAACTATCAGAAAGCGCGTTTTTTAATATTTTAATACCTTCAACTCCCTCTTCCCTAAAATCGATGAAAAACGTAATACCATTTGATAGCATTTCTAAAACCGCATTCTGAATTCCCTTAATTTTAATATCATATGGGGTTTGTCTTAATAATTTATGTTTCAAACCAAATGGAGGAGCAACAATATCCTTTAATTCTTTATTAAAACCTAATTCTTTAGCAAAGCTATCTCCAATATGGACATGAGAGTTAATGAAACCTGGAATTAATAAGGAAGACTGACTATTGGGTGTAATTTCTAATTGCGTAGAGATATTATCATAAGAAATTTCAATTATTTTTCCATTAGTGTCAATATCTAGATTTACATTCTGCTTTAAATCTAAATCCTCACCAAGTAAGGCGTAACTACAAAAAAAAGATTTATTTGCCATTAAATCGAAAAAAATCTAATTTTAATTGAAATTAATATTTTATATTATTCCAATCCTTTTAAACAATAGAACAAAAAAAAATATAATATATGATACTGGTGTCTTAAAATTCACGAATTTAAAACAGATTTACAGGATTCTGGTTCTGTAATAGATATTCCCATTGATAAAGTGGGAATTGTAGAATTAGAAAAAAAAGTTGAAATAGTTCAAGAGAATAAAAGATACTCATTTTACCCCAAAATTTCAGCACTTATTAATCTTCCTGCTGAGCAACGTGGGATTCATATGTCTCGCACATCAGAAACTATAGAAGAAGTAATCAATGAAGTAATTTTTAAACCGACTCCAACTATTGAACTTGTTGGAGATAGAATTATAAAGAAATTAATGGAACGGCACCCTTACACTTCTAAAGCTGAAGTTAAACTAGAGGGCAAGATTATAGTCCAAGTAAGAGAAAATAATTCAAGAATTATCCAAAAATCGTATGATATTAGTTCCTTTGTACGAGCTAGAAGAGATAAAGAAAAGCAGGTTCATTTTAATTACTTTGTAGGAGCAAGTGCAGTTGGAATGACTGTATGCCCATGTGCTAAAGAAATGTCTCAAGAATATGCTGAAGAAATCATTCAAACAAGGAAAGATATTAATATCAATGAAGAAGATCTTAAAAAATTATTAAATATTCTTCCTTTTTCTTCACATAATCAGAGATCAATTGGGACGATAATTATACAAATAAAAGATTTAACTGGTCATAAAATTGATGTTTTAGATATAATTGATGTAATAGAAGAATCTATGAGTGGAAAGATTCAATCTGTATTAAAAAGACCAGAAGAAGCTGAATTAGTAAGAAGTGCTCATTTAAAACCTTTATTTTCAGAAGATGTCATTAGAGAAATGGCAAAAAATTTTATAATAAGAGATTTTCCCAATCTAGAAAATCATTTTAAAATCAAATTCAAAATTGAAAGTCTTGAATCTATTCATCCTCATAATGTTTATGCAGAATTGAAAACAACGATTGGTGAATTAAAAGAGAATTTAAAAATTCGAAATTAATTTTAATTTAATCTAAAATAAGAAATTATTATCTTTTCTTTAAAAGGCCTTTATAAACAACAGTATAGTTTTTTACACTAATAACCTTAGGATTTCTTTTATAACTTAATGGAATAGGAGCATTACATCGAGAGCAGAGACCAGACGTTCTGAGCCAATCTCTAAACTCATCTGCATGAGCGGGATATCTACAATTTGGGCATAAAATTATTCCTCTGCCATTGTCTTTAGGGTATTCAGGTAATCTAAAACAAAAAATACATTTAAAATCTTCTATTGACAAATTTGCTGCTTTTGGTCTATATAATTTAAAGTTTACTTGTTTTATGGTACTTTGACTCCGCCTAATAGGTTTTCCTGAGGTACGTGTGTTTGTTGTTCGAGTACTCGCTTTAACCTTAGAGCTTCTAGATTGTATTTGTCTGTTAGGAGTCGATCGGGACGATTGAGACACTGTTCTTGAAGTACGAGTAACAGTTCTAGCTGTTGGTGTTGGAGATGTTCTCCTTGTAGTACGTACGCTTTGTCTCTGGGTTCTAGGAGATGAATTCCTTGAAGGGGTTGCTAACCGGTTTAATCTTTGTGTACGTTGCGCTATATAATCTCTAGTTAATTGTGGTAATTGGGTACTTGATCCAAAAAATCCAGGTATAATTAATAAGAGTATTGTACTAATGAGAAATATTAAAAGATTAAGATCAATTAGAAAATGTAGCGGAACCAAAAGAGATCCATAGAAATCAACAAATGAATAAAAACTAATCCAATATATAATGATAAAAAGAATGATTGAAATACTGAAAAAATAACCAAAAGTACGTGCCTTTACTGATTTTGTCCCAAAATATATAACCCTATATTTTTTAAAACAGCGATATAACGAAATTGAGCCAAAAACTACATAGAGAGATCCAAATAGAATACTCCACCAACTTAAATATAAATTTGATCCTTCCAAAAGATTTTCCCCTAGCAAACCTGTAAAATTACCCCAAATAGAGTAAAATATACCCATAAACACAGGACCAATAATAAAAAAAGCAGTATTATGAGGAGAATTAAATTCTCGATATTGTTTAATATTTTTCATTACTTTAAAAGTAAAAATTATCCAAATTCCGATTAATAACCAGCTAGCAAATACATTGAATGAATTTAGAATTACACCATGGATAATGCCAATAATTAAAAAAATAACCAATGCGATTGCAACGTATTTAATTTTAGCTTTCATTATTAATCACATTAGTTTTTTTACTTCATTCTTCATCATATTCAAGATATACTGCTTTCCCTTCAATTATAGGATTCATAAATTTTAAAATTTCTGGCATCATTCTTATATCCAAAGATCCTTTTATTCCATATACTAAAGGATACCAAGTCTTAGATTTAAAGTCTGCTTTATATATTTCAAAACCAGTAGATTTACCATCTATCTGGTAAGGATCAATAACTAGAGCCACCGCTTTATTCCATAATTTTTGATATCTTGCTTGGGTTCCCATATCTTCATTAGACATAAAACAACCATATGATGGATGTGAATGATACCATCCACATATAAACAGTTTTTGTTTTTTAATATCTTTAAAAGCTCTTACATAATTTTTATAATCTTTAATCTCAGCATAAACTGCGGTACCATGTCCCATTGGATAAGAGTCCTCAATATGGATTATACCATTCCCATCTATTTTTCCTGCTAGAAGTCCTATAACTTCCACCCATCGATCTCTTGGAATTTTAGAATTAGCATATTTAAGTGCATGACTTGCTATTTTAAGAATTGCTTTTACTGAAATATAAATCTCTTTTTGAATTTCCTCCTTTATTTGAGTCTCGACTTTCTTTTTTTCGATAATATTTGTTGTAGGTATTTTTGTAAGTTTTATAACTGGTTTGGAAGAAGATTTTTTAGTAATCATAGAAGTAATTTCATCAGTCAATTCATCTTCTTCTAATTGAAGTTCTTCACAAATCTCATCTATTAATTCTTGCTTGATTTTTTCTTTTATTTTCCTTTTAATTACATCTTTGATTGAATTATTCGCTAAATCTTTATCTTCCATTAAAATTATCACCACTTTTTATTAGCATACTTTTTAACAAGACTCTTTACTTTCTTCTCAAAAAATTTTTGATTTTTCATCATTTCTATTGCTGCTTTTTTATTAAACACATCAGTTGGATTAACAAATTTGCCCCGTGTATTTAGCATTGCAATTATTGCTTGAACAATGGTAACTGCTGTTTTTGAGGGACTCCATCCACCTTTTTTCCCAACCAAGGAGGGGTCTACTAATGCAAGACAAATATTTCTTTGTCCTTTATACTCAGTAGGTTTTGGCCAAAAATTCGGATGCCATATCGGAGTATGCAATCTTACAAAAGGAGGCAGTTTTGGATATTGAGCAGGGAATCTCATTTCTAATCTAAAAAGACCACCTGCGTATGCGGTACCCTTAGGTCCTTTAAAAGAGATTGCTAAATGATCAATACTCTTCCTTTTTGGATTAAATGGTTTTAATTGAACAATACTTCCTTGTTTAAGCATTTTCTTCAATCCCGCAAAATCTCGGGAAATACGACTACTTCTTATACTCATTTTCTCAACCCTTTTTATTTTCTCTAATTTAATAGTAAAAATTTTTCTTTAAATATTTGATTTTTCCAATAACTTTAATTTAAAATCTTTTTTGATTCGAATTTTGTTTTAATTTTAAGGTTACAAAAATTTCTTCTCCTTCAAATCCAGCAATCGTAATAAATTCGTAATTTCTTAAGCCATTTTCAATAGGATTCTTTTCTAAATCAATTATCCTAATATCATTGAAATCTAGTAAAGTTAGAATTGGCTCAGAATCGGGATCCAGTTTAAACCCATTTTTCTTTAAAATTTTAATAATGTTTAAACAAGGTGATCGAGGATTTATTTTTATGGATACTCTACGTACATTTTTACTACACTGAGAGCATTCCGGGTTTCTTTTTTTTTCAATATGGTAAAATTTCATAGTAATTGCATTAAAAATTACATAATCTTTAATCGGTTCACCTAATCCTCTATGACCCTTATTAAAATGAAGTATTTTTATCACTTCATGTGACTGTAAAGCAGAAATAACAGCGTTTATAGTTATTATACCCGGATCATGTCTATCAATGATTTTTACTATATCATCCTTGGTGTATTCAGGATGAAAATTATGCTTGTTTACCAACTCGTTTGCAACCTTTTGAATAAATTTAATATCATTTACATCTTTTGGATTTGGATCTCTATCTAATTTTTCTTTAAATGCCATATCCCCCTTAAAAACGCAATGAATCCTTTTTCGAGGAATTCCTACAACAGTACAAGCTGCCATCTCATCGTTCTCTGCTACAGGTAATGGATTGCATTCATAACAAGCATTTTTATAAGGAAATATTGTGTATACATGCCCATGATAACCAGATACTCCTCCATCTACTAAAGGTTTTTTAAATCTGATACATTGAGCATTTAAGTTCAGGCGTGCATTCATTGAATCAAGGCCTCCAACAATAACATCAGCGGCAAGATAAAGTGCGGGATTCAATCTTTCTAAAGAAGTATGATATCCATTTATAATAATATTTGGATTAATTTCTTTTAACTTCCTTGCTGCTACTACAGCTTTGGGTTCCCCCAATTTTGCTCCTATAAAAAGTACTTGACGATTCAAATTTGAGTGTTCAATGATATCTAAGTCAATAAGATCTATTTGACCAACACCTAGCATTGCTAAATTTTTAGCTATTTCACATCCTAAACCTCCAACACCAACCATTAGTACTCTTGAGTTCTTTACTAATTTTTGAGACCACCCTTCTAAACGAAATTGACGGTCATATAGGTCCCTCTCATCCGTTGACAAATCCCTTGCAAAAAAATCTGAGTCCTTATCCATTTTTAACACTATTAAATATTTCTAAAAAAATAATAAAAAAAATTGAAGGGCTTAAAGCCCACTTATTATAGTTTATGAAGAAACTTTTATAAGTTTACCCAGCTGTACTAGCAGGGATTAATAGAATATCGTCGCCATCGTTAACACTATAATCTCTTAAAGCGCTATTTTCATCAAGAGTAACTCCACCAGAAGATAAATGAAAGTCATTAGGATCAAGACCATATAAATTTCCTAATGTCTGCTTGATATCACTTACATGATTGCTGTCATTCACTGTTAATTTCTCTTTCTTTTCACCAGGTCCTATGGTAGACATAAAGTATAAAGTCAATTTCCTTCCGCCTGATGGGGTTTTTGAGGCTGGAGTTTTAGATTTTACAGGTTCTTCTCCGCCTAAATCTTCATCAAATTCATCAAAACTCATTCATATCACGTCCAATTTTTTTTATGTTTTGTTTTTGTATTTTTTTAAATTTAATAAAATGGCATTAAAAAGGTATAATAAAACCCTTTGGAATGATTTTGAAGTTTTGATAGAACTAAATAAAAGGAACTTCGAGAAGAAAGAGATGTTAAAGAAATCATATTATATATTGTATGAATACCTATCAAAATATATTAGACATTAAATATTGTTTTAGAGAGACAATATAAATATAATAACAAAATAATTTCACACAATTTAAGTATCGACTCATGAGTTCTCTGGTTAAAGCAGAATCTATTGTCCTTGAATTAGTAGAAGAGTATTTGACTAAAAAAACCTTCTTTTCAATCAGAGAAATTATATCATACATAAGTAATAGAGTGAGATATAATCCTAATATAAATGAGAATAGAATAGAGTTAATATTAAAGGATTTGATTAAAAGACATGTAATTATTCCAGGAACTCGATTAATGAAAAACAACATTATCGAACATCCTAAAAGAAACGAGATCTTTAATTATATCAAAAAATATCCTTCTAATATTAATGAAATCATGAGAGCTCTAAATATTGGTAGTAATCAAGCATTATGGCATTTATCTTGTCTTGAAAAATTCAAATTTATTAGATCAAAACAAATTAACAACCATAAATTATTCTTCAAATACGACTCTAATCCAAAGCTTGACCCACTATTTTATTATTTGAAGAAGGAGATTGTTCATATAATTATTAATTTTATGAAAAACAAGAATATTCCATTTAAAATTACAGAAATTGCAACAGGTCTGAAAAAAAATCATAGCACTATTAAAAAATATTTAGATATTCTTGCTGATCTAGAATTAGTAAAAATTGAAAAACTAAAAAACAGATATTTATTCAAATTAGATTTAGAGAAATATTCTCAAGCTATAAAATCAATTGAAGGTGCATCAAATTAAAAACTCCAAATTTATTCCAATCCCATTTAAATTTTAAATTATATATGTTAAATTTAGAAAATAATCTAATCAAAAAATCATGAAAAAGAATTATAGATTTTTTATTATTATAGCTCTTTACACCGTTTGTATATCGTTATATTTAATTTATTTCCTATTTCATATACAGAATACTCCTATATTTCTTTTTCTAACTATTGGCAGTGCTGCAGTATTATCAACTAGCACTATATATACAGTGATCCAGTCTAAAGGCGGTCAAGATAAGAGGTTTAAAGAAAAAAAACCTATTGTAAAATTAAAATCAATTGGAGCTGAATCCATTGATATTATAGAAGATTATATGGATGCTATGCCTACAGTAGAGGAATATATTGAATCAGATGAAAATTATAAGGAAATGCTCTTAATTGATAAATATATCTTTTCAATTTTTAGTAAGGAAGAATTAGATAAGATAAACCTATTAGACTTACCAAAAATGGATAAAATATTATTCATCCGGGAAATGCTATATTACAACAAAAATGAGAAAACTGAATTAATCGAAAGTATGTTGAAAAACAAAGATACAGCTGAAAGAGAAATAAATTATTCACCACCTACGAATCCAATTGAACTGGAAGACCAGTTCCGTGTTTATGTAAGATCTTTACTTGAGCCCGGTGAAAAAACAAAAATAATTATTATTGATAATCAAGATATAATCTACATAATTAAGGAAAAAATTGCAGTATTATTTGATTATGATCTTGAAGATTTTCTTTTATCTACGGGAGGGATATTGCTTAAGGAAAATTTACTAATAAAAGACTATGATATCGATGATGACGATGAAATTGCTTTAATCCCCTCAAGAAAGGAAGAGAATTAAAAAAGAACCTTTGCCTTTAACCAGCAACACTAGCTGGAATTAAAAGTATATCATCTCCATCAGAAACATTATAATAAGATAGTGGATTAGTTTCATCCATAGTTACTCCTCCAGATGATAAATAAAAGTCATTAGGATCTAAACCAAATAAATTCGCTACAGTTTCTTTTATATCTCCAACAAGATATCCATCATTAACAGTTAGTTTTTGCTTTTTCTCACCTGGACCTATAGTAGACATAAAAAATACTGAAATTTTCTTCCCTTCACTAATAATTTGAGCTCTTGGAACTTTAGATTCAACTTCTTCCTCTGGAATCTTTGTTAAAGGCTCCTCTCTCACATCATCAAATTCCTCGTCAACTTCATCATCTAAATCTTCCAAATCTTCATCAAATTCTTGTTCATCAAACTCATCATCAAATTCCTCATCAAATCCCATAGAAAAAACCTCGATATATTAGTTGTTAATTTTCAAAATAATTTTAATAATCCTTTTAATATGAATATAAGAAAATAATAGAAACTAAGTTATATAAATAAATTTAACTAAGATTAATTTTTGCATTTTTGTCATACAAACACTTTAGAGTCTGAATTCATATGAATTTATTAAAAGAGTAAATTATGGTTTGAAATATTATGAATGATAAACCTATTCCCAAATATCAAATTAGAGAAAAAACACCAGATGAGGAAATGGATGAGATTCCAGAGAAGAAATTACTGAAGAAAATAAAAAAAGAAAGAATCAGGCTAGATAAGGAAAAAAGTGAATGGGAAAAGGTAATTAACCAAGTCGAAGATTACAAAGAAAATATTGACGAACTAGAAAAAAAAAGGAAAGAAAAAGAACTAAAAATTAAATTTCTTCTTGAACAAAGAAACAAATTAAGAAATGAGCTGGAGAGTACAAAAAATCAAATTGAACAACAAAAAAATGAATTGGACGCTAAGGAACGCCAATTTAGAGAAAAAATCAGGAGTAAGAACCAAGAATTAGATCAAAAAAACGCTGAATTAGAAAAATTTCAAGAAAAATTGGATAAATTAAGAGAAGATATTGCAAATCAAAAAAAGAATTTAGAATGGGAAAAAGAAAGAACAGAAAAGCGAATAAAGGAAATTAAAACAAAAATTCCTGGGATGGAAAGAAGAGAAGGTGCTTTAGAAAGAACAATAAATGATTTAGAAAATAAATTAATGGATTTAAGAAACGAAATTAAATATTTAACTAAAGAAAGGGATAATCTAAATAGGGAAATTAACAATTTAAAAAGAGAGATAACTAATGAAAAAAATCGATTCGCTGACGAAAAACAAAAACTTAAAGAAGAGAGAGAAAAAACTCGGTATAGAAAGCAAGATTTAGATTTAAGAACCCGTGAAATTGATAAGAAAAAAGTAGACTTAAAAAAATATAGAGATAAAATAGAAAATAATGCAAATAATTTAGAAAAAAGACGACGTCAGCAAGAAGCAAGATTAAAAGAATTGCAAAGAAAGATTCCAGCAGCAGAAAGTAAGTATAATTCATTAAATCGCAAAATTCCAAATTTAGAGGAAAAATTTACTAGATTAAATAATGAATATAGAAAACTTGAAAAAGAAAAAACAAGCTTAGAAAGGGAAAAAAATCTTATTAAACGTGAAAGAGATAAACTAGAAAAGGATAAAAAAAGATTTCTAAATGAAAAAAGAGAATTTGAAAGAGAATTAAGAAGGATTAAATCTAAAACACCTTCTATAAAGACAAAGACTCCTTCACATATCAAAACTAAAACGCCCTCAAAGTATTAATTACTAATTTTGTGAATTTCATGAGGATTGTTGAAGCAATTGAAGGAGATTATATAGAAACGATAGAAGACAAATTATTTTTTGATGTTAAAGGGCTTCTTCATCCAAATGATTATATTATAAGCTTCTTACGATTTTTTCCACATCCAGATGGGGATAGAAAAAAAAATGGAATGAATTATAAAAAAATTTACAAATTAATTGAAAGATATGACTTCTTGAAGAAAAATTATCCCAAATACCTTTTCTATTCTAAAGAACTAGATTTAGAGGTTCAGGGAGTCAAAAAGGATGAAATTAAAAAAGTGTATACTCCAAGAAATTTCTTCAAAGATTTATTGAAAAAAAAGAAATTATCGGGAAGCGAAAAATGCTCTAAAAGATTGTGTGAATTATTTATAACTAATGGAAACATTTCTGAGAATTCAATTGGAATCACAGGATCCATAATGGTTGGGCTAAATACTGAAGATTCTGATATTGATCTAATAATATATGGTACTAAAACAAGTATCAAATTTCAAAATGAATTGATAAAAATATTCAAAAAATCCAATAATTGTAGGAAGTATACATTGGAAGAATACAAATCTCATTATAATTGGAGAGTTGGTGGATCTGATATTTCCTTTGAAGATTTTCTAAAAAGTGAACAACGGAAGAAACATCAGGGGAAATTTATGGATCGAGATTTTTATATTAGGTATATTAAAAGCCCTAATGATTGGAAAGGTAATTTTTATGATTATAACTATGAAAATTTTGGGAGAATTAAACTCAAAGCCGAGATTATTAATTCTGAAAATGCAATTTTTACTCCTTGTTCCTATGAAATAAATCCTCTTAAAATTCTTGAAGGTGATATTAAATCAAAAAAATTGAATAAGGGAGAGATAAATGAAATTAGTTCATTCAGAGGTCGATTTTGTGAACAAGCAAAATTAGGAGAGACTGTTTTGGTAGAAGGAAAAATAGAAAAAGTAATTTTTAAAAAAAATATTGAATATTATCGAATATTATTAACTGATCAAACAAAAGATAAAATGATCATTTTAAATTGAAATCAAATAATTAATGCCTTATTAAAATCTTTTTATTGAAGTATAGTTTTTTATAATTCATGGATCTTTTTAACGCTGATCTCCATATTCATAGTCCTCATTCAATTGCAGTATCAAAATCGTTGAACTTAGACACAATGTTGGAGACCTGTAAGAAGAAAGGTCTTAATATTCTTGGAACTGGTGATATTTTACAGCCAGAATGGTTTAAATATATGAAAAGTAATTTAGAAAAGCAAAACGATGGTTCTTTTTCATATAATGACATTTTTTTCATTCTTCAGACAGAGATAGAAGATATTGAAAGCATCCATCAGGTTATTTTATTTCCTGATTTTAGTTCAGTAAAAGAAATTCAGAATAAATTAAAACCATATTCTAAAAATATATTAGATGAATGGGGGGGAAGACCTCGGGTAAATTTGTCACCCGCCGCACTAGTAGAAAAAATAACTGATTCTGGAGGCATAATCGGCCCTGCCCATGCATTTACTCCTTTTAAAGCAATATTTCGACAAGGTAAATTTGAAGCACTTGATGATTGCTATGAGGGGGCATCAAAAAAAGTAAGTTTTATTGAATTAGGTCTTTCTGCTAATACTGATTTAGCAGATCGGTTAGATTCATTAAAGGATATTTCCTTTCTAAGTAATAGTGATGCGCATTCACAAGATCCACGCTCTCTTGGAAGAGAATTTAACAGATTTGATATTGATAACCCTTCTTTCGAAGAAATTTTATTAGCTTTACATAGGAAAAATGGAAGAAAGATAGCTCTTAATGTTGGTTTACACCCCAAACTTGGTAAATATTACATTATGTTTTGTCATAAATGTAGACGAAGGATATTATTTAAGAAAGTGAAAAAAGAAACAAACACTATCTTTAATCAATATTCTTTTACCGAAAATTTTATCATTTACTATTCTAATGATCCAATTTCTTCAAGATTAGATTATTTAGAACAAGTTTCTAAAAATAAGATGATCTGTCCAGCATGTAAAGAGGAGTTAAATAAAAATTTTAAAGTGAAATTAGGAGTAAGTGAAAGAATTGAAAAAATTTCTACATTTTCAGAACCTAAACATCCAGATCATAGGCCTTCATATGTTAATGCGGTACCATTGATAGACATTATTCGTGCTGTCAAAGGTATAAAAAGTACTAATAGTAAAACTGTATTAAATGATTATAATAGAATAATTCAGGAACTAGGGACTGAATTTAAGATATTAATTGATACTAGTATAACGAAAATTGAGGATTTTGATAATAGTATTGCTTCAATTATTAATGCCTTTAGAAATAATGAGGTGAAGTACACTCCTGGAGGAGGAGGTACTTATGGTCAAATCAAACTTGATATTTAAATCTTTAAATATTAAATTCTAAATCTAGCTTTATAAGATCTCCACATGTATTGCATGTGATAAACTCGAAGACCTTAACTGCAACAGTAAGTAATTCAAGATCTTTTCGAGGAAATTGATTTTTGAACTTTTTTTTATAACCGCAGTTTGGACAGCTAATTATTGCTCTTACTTGAATTAAATCGCTGTCACTTGACGCACCAATGGTTTTATCGCTATTGTTTTTAGTTTTGTCAATTTCCAAGTTTTATACCCCCGAGCATTATAATCATGAAAATTTAGGCTTATAAATTTATTCCCTATAATAGTTTTTCTTCTTTTTCAAACGAAAAAAAAGATTTAATATAAATTATGACTATTGGACTTAGAAATTAAATCTAAAGATATGAGAATAGATGTTTCTGCCGTATTATCTTCATATTACTATCTTATATTATACTGATATCGTTCTCGTATTATAATACACATAATTCATTTTTTGATGATATCTCATGAGTGATGATATATTTGATTTAGTTGAATTGGCTAAAAAAAGATCCTCAGTAAGAGAAAGGTTTAATGAAATAGCACAAAATAACCAAAATCCTAATTCTAATCCCAATTGCGATGATGACAAATTTTTAGCGGATTTATTAAAAGTCTTGAAAATAAAAACATACGTGGTAGGCGTTGGGGGTGCTGGAAACAACACAGTTTCTCGCTTAGACGATATGGGTATCAGTCATGCTGAGACTATAAACATTAATACTGATGCGCATGACTTATATTATTCAAGCTCAAAACAGAAAATTTTGATCGGAAAAGAGCAATGTAATGGACTTGGTTCTGGAAATGATCCGAAAATTGGAGCTAAAGCAGCTGAAGAAGACCGTGAAAGATTAAGTCAAACCTTAAACGCGGATATTATTTTTTTAACATGTGGTTTAGGCGGTGGAACAGGTACAGGTGCAGCTCCTATTATTGCTGAAGAGGCAAAAAAAAATAATGCTATTGTTGTTACTTTTTGTTCACTTCCCTTTAACTCTGAAGGTAAACAACGATCTGCTAGAGCTCAATTAGGATTAAGAAATCTTGCTCAATATTCTGATTTTCTTATACCTATTCCAAATGATAATCTTCTAGAAATTGTCGGGAAAATCCCAATGATAACAGGTTTTAAAATAATGGATGAGATTTTAATAAGAAACATAGGTGAAGTTGTAAACCTGATTAATAATTGTGGTTTAGTTAACATTGATTTTGCCGATGTCAAAAAAACATTGTTAGAAAATCCAAATGGAAAATATCCATCTGGATTGGTAGGAATAGCTGAATGTTTGGGTGAAGAATCAGATTTAATTGAAAAGGCAAGGTTAGCTCTAAATAATCCCCTTTTAAAGCCAGACCCAAGTCAAGTGAATAGATGTTTGGTGTCCGTAACGGGCGACCACACATTAACATTATCAAAAGTCGATAAGGTTGTATCTACTATTTCAAATGAGATTCCCGAAGAAGCTCAATTAAAATTTGGAGTTCAAAACAAACCTGATATGGGATCTAAAATAAAAATCATGGTTTTAGCTAACGGACCTGTATCTCCATATGTACGAGCTGCAGTAGATTCAGATATCGATTTTACACCAACCAGCATAGTTGGATTTTAAAATAAAGATCAAAATAATAAGATCACTTTTCAAAAATTATTTCTTCTTTGATTCATTTTTGATATCAATTCAATTTGTAATTTTAAGGTTATTCCATATGAATAATAAAGAGATGCCTTTAGAAGAACTCAAAAAAGAAATTTCTAACTTTTTAGATAAAAGGAAAGTACTAGTTCTTTGTACATGCAGTAATAACATTCCTCGTGCCACTCCAATGGATTATTATACAGAAAAAAATAGTTATAATATTTACATAGGACCTGCTCCAGGAAGAAAAGTAAAGAATATAGAAAATAATCCAAATGTTAGTATAGGTATATATACTCCAATGTCTGAGGGTAAAATTCAAGGAATGCAAATAACAGCTTCAGGAAAAGAAAATTTGATATTTTTAAAGGAAGGAGATGAAGAATTCGAAAAAGCGCAAAAAATTGTACGAGGAAAGAGAATACTAATTTTAAAGATAGTTCCTGAAAGAATTGAACTTTTAGACTATGATTTTGTTAAGAAAGGTTATTCAAGATTGCAGACTCTAGATTTATAACAACCTCCATTGTCGACATTGAGGTTTCTTAACTAAAAATTAATGTATATAGCATTGTATACCCTAAAGTAAATAAGAGATGCATTGAAGCAAATAACGCACCGTTTTTTAGCAGTCTTCTATAATTTAAATTTGCCACTTTATACTTTTTTGCCATTGAAAGAGTGAGAATATCACATGCTGAACCTTGGGGTAAAAAATTTCCTGCCATATTCACACCACTTATGAAAGCAATAATGATAGGATTAGGAAAGAAACCCTGTCCTATAAGTGCCGAAAAAATAGGAAGAAGGATGATTGTAACTGGTGTACCGGCAAGAAATGCAGATAAAAGAGAAGAAATGCCTAGTGTTATTAAAACGGCAATATAAATGTTATTATTTGAAATTTCTACTAACCCTGTGGAAATTAAATCCGAAAAGCCAAATTGTGATAAAGAATTTGATAGAATAAATAAAATAGCAAACACAATGATAATTCTCCAAGATATTTCGTTCTTGAGATCTACGAAATTAGTTTTTTTTGAGTGAATAATAAGAAGGAACGCAGCAGCGAGGATTGCAACTAAAGCAGGTTCAAATCCTAAGAACATTAAAACGAACATAATAAGCATAGTAATAATGGTCGTTGTAAAATACTTTTTATTGTGAATTACAATTTCGGGCTCTAGCATTTCTAATAAAATTTTCTTGTTTCTATCAGTAGGTTTTTCTTCCTTTTTCAATATCAACCTATCTATCAAAAAAATAGTTGATACTAGTGTAATTATGAATAAAATACTCATATTGGCAAAAAAATCACCAAAATCCCACCCAAACGCATTTGAAATAATCAAGTTTTTTAGGCTTGAAACAGGTGTAAGTATAGCACCAACATTTATTGTAATTGTCATTCCCATCATATATGTACCAGCTGGTATTTCTAATACTCTACATGTCCTGTAAATTAATGGGATTAATATTAATGAAAGAGTTAGATCTTCAATAAACGCTACAAATATAGCTGTAAACAAGCATACCATATAGAAAAATAGCCGGTTATTTCCTTTTGTAATATGGATTAATTTAATAGCTAAATATTCTAATACTCTATCACTTGTAGCAAAAAAGACCACTATTTGCATAGCAAATATAAAAATTAAGGTATTGAAATTGATAAATCCAAGAATTTCACTCTCTTGAACATTAGCGAAGGTAATCATTGATACAACTGCGATAACTCCTATGATTAAAGCTATTGGAAAGAAATCGATCTTATCTTGAGAAAAAAAAGCCATTAAAACCGCAAATAAAACCAAGATTAAAATGATTGCAGGTACATTCATTCAATAAAAAAAATTCTTTTTATTTTAAAAAGTATCACTTAGATTACATAAAAGTCTTTAACTCATTTTTATCTTTTTATTAAGCATTTGTTATTACAAAAAATGAAGTATATTTCTTAAATTCAAATTTTTCATACATTTTTTGAGCAGGATTTCCTTCGGTAACCGTTAGAATTGCTTTTTTATAACCTAATTCACGTGTAACTCCTAAAGCTTTTGAAAGTAACGCTTTTCCAATCCCTCTTCCTTGATATTTACCCTGAATTACTATATTTTGAATAAATATTTCTCCTTCATCATCTCCTTTTTCTATAAGACAAAATCCGGCAATCTGATCTTTTTCATCCCGTACTATAAACGAACACTCTTTTAAAAAATAGGTTGTTAAACTATTTTCTAAATATTCTAAATATTCAGGGACTGAATTTATTTCTTCCCAGAAAGATGCATCAGGATGATTTTTAAATTCCTGGACGCTAATTTCAGCTATTTTTAATAAATTTTCTTTTTCAAAATCTGCGAAAGAATACTCGGATGGTAAATTGTATCTCATTTCAAATGATTTTAATCTAAGATTCATATTATGTCTTTTTAAAATATTAAAACCTAATCTTCTTAAAGGATTGGACAATAGATCTTCCGGAATAGTAAAAGCAGTATTAACAAATTTATTAATCTTATATTTATGCTTTAAGCGTTCTATCGCTCCTTTTAATAAAAAATAGGCAATTTCTTCCTTATTGTTAGTATCCATAATGAAGAAATGTCTAATTAAAAAAATTTTTTTATTTATAAAGCGAGTTGTCATGAATCCTATAACCTGGTTATCACTACTGATTTCAAAACATAGAAAATCATCAGTTTCAGATTTGATTGCACCCTCAATCCGGTCAAACCAAAAATCAGCTTCTTTTAAATCCTGTTTTACGGTTTCTACAAAGTACTTTACTAATAAGTCTCTAAGATTAGTCAGAATTTTTTTATAACCGTTCAATGTGTATTTAAGCTTTCTTACTTCATACAAATAGATACACCAAATATTAAGTAATTAAATAAAAAAAAAGTTTAATATTTTAAAATTATAGGATTATAGCATCATTTTAGTTGCTTCTTCAGCATCCATTAATAATTCAGGGAAATATCTATAACCTTCTACTGTAGCATATAAAGTATATCTTTTAGCAATAGCTTTCATAGTTTCCATTATTTTATCCTCTGGAAATTCATACACAGCATATGTCTTATAATTGCCATCTGAAGACACTAAGCTCCAGTGGTGTATCTTTTTTAGGAAATCAGGGTAAGCTGGTTTATCTTTTGACATATATACTTTCAGTAATTCTTGCGCCTTATTTGGAGGATAAGAAGCAGTAACTATCATGTGAGTCATTTGATTTCAACCTCAATTTTCTGTTTGAAATTAGAATTTCTTGCACATAAAAATTAATTCTATAATTTAAAAGCTTTATCTGTACTCTATTGCTGAAAAAAAAATTGATTTTAATTAAAAGCTCTATTCTGAAAATTAATAATAAAATTGTTAAAAAAAATATGTCATATAAATCTTCGAATTTTTGATAATTAAGTATTCTAAGATTATTGTTTGTTACTAAGTCGTTTTAGCTCATATTTTTTTAATTTTGCTAGCCCTTTATTTGTGAGCTTTATTTTTCTCTTTATACTCTTATCATTAGTATTCTGATTTTTTTCTAACCACTTTTCTTTTTTCTCAATTAAGATTGGACGAAATCTTGCGACAAATTCTTTTTTTCGTTTTTTAAAATCTTCTGGAGATTCTACCTCTTTAAATCTAAAAAACTCGTATGTGAAACCCTTTACATTAATAATCGTTCTTCTAGTTATTTTTATTATTGAATCAACATATCCCATAATGTATAATCAGAAAATATAGGATTTCCCTTGGTATAAACATCAGGATACACATGTGCTATTCCATTATTTGATATTAATATGTGTGAAACCCAATTATACGTCTTGTTTCCATAAATTATATTTCCTTTACATAAAGTACTATACACTATTTCATCTCCCTCTGGAACAGTCAACTTAAGGTCAGAATATTCAATTGGTATTAAAAAATCCGAAATGTTATAAACCCCTCTTTAATTTAATTTTTTTTGTTATCATTTTTGTAGCTTAAACAAATTCTATTAAGTAATAATTTAAAATTATATAAGCATAAAAATTTAATTTCATAGGTATGAATGTTTAGAAAAAAATCCCCCTTAGTATGAGAAAAATCTAGAAGATTAATTATTTTTTATCAGATAATATGGTTCTTAAGATTTTTCTCTATCATTGAAATGCAATGACTAAATAAAAGTTAAATTAGAATTTGTATAATAAAATTGTTAAGAAATGAAAAATTAAATGAGATTATTATAAGAGAATCATAATTCTTTTAATTATTAAATAAATTAGTTTTGATTATCATAATTTGATTAATGTGCTCTCAGATAAAGAACAGTTAGAACTTAAGGATGCTCACACAGATAAGGAGTTAAAGCAAAATTTCAAAAAAATTGCTTCAAGAAATCCTGATGCTTATTTTCCAACTAAAGAACTCAGAGAATTAGGATATATGAGAAAAAAATGTGAATCTTGTGGCACTTTTTTCTGGACTACACTTAAAAACAGAGAAGTATGTGGAGATCCCACGTGTTCAGGAGGATTTCAAGTTGTCATTGATAATCCTTCTAAAGTAAAATTGTCCTTTATTGGAGTTTGGGAAAAAATCGTAGAGATTTTAGAGCCAAGAGGTTATGAACCTGTTAAAAGATACCCTTGCGTGGCGAGATGGAATCCTACTTCAGAATTTACTATAGCATCGATTTCTGCCTTCCAACCGTATGTAATCACTGGTGAAGTTGAACCCCCTGCAAAAAAGCTTGTTATTCCTCAATTTTGTTTGCGATTCAACGACATCGAAAACGTAGGTGTTACATCTTCACATTGCACAGGTTTTGTTATGATTGGACAACATACTTTTGTATCACCTGAAGAATGGAATCAAGGTGAACTATTTATGGATATACATGACTTTATTCATAAAGGTGTAGGTTTGCCTAAAGAAGAAATAACAATACATGAAGACTCATGGGCAGGAGGAGGTTCATTTGGTTGTAGCCTTGAATTCTTCAGTAGAGGTGTAGAGCTTTTTAATCAAGTGTATACTATGTTTGAGCAGACTCCTGAAGGTCCGCGAGAGCTTAAGCTTAAAGTTCTTGATATGGGGCTAGGTCAAGAACGTGTGGCATGGTTTTCCCAAGGTACACCAAATATGTACGAAGCAATTTTTCCTTTGGTTTTATCGAAATTAAAAGAAATCACCAAAATTGACTTAGATTTAGACTTATATAATCGATTTTCACAATATTCTGCGTATTTAAATGTAGATGAAGTAGATAACATGGATGAGGCTTGGAATCGTGTTGCTAAAGAATTAAAGGTTGGTGTTAAAGAGTTAAAACAAAAAATATTACCAATGACGGCACTCTATTCAATTGCTGAACATGCTCGTAGCTTACTTTTTGCTATAAATGATGGAAAGCTTCCCTCAAATGTTGGAGGAGGATATAATTTACGGGTGATATTTCGGCGTGCTATAAGTTTTATCGACAAATTCAATTGGAATATTATTATGGCTGATGTGTGTACTTGGCATGCTAAAGAATTGAAAGGGATTTTTCCTGAAGTTTCAGAACATTTAGATGAAATTCACGAAATCTTAGATGTTGAAAGAGAGAAATTTTATGTTACAAAGAAAAAAGCGGGTAAAATTTTAGAAAAATTATTGAAAAAAGGAGAAATATCCACTGAAACGCTAATTGAACTATATGATTCTAATGGAATTAGTCCTGATATGGTAAAAATAGCAGCTAAAAAATATGGTGTAAAAGTAAACATTCCAGATAATTTTTATAATTTAGTAGTCGAGAGACATGAAATAACTGAGCAAGTTCATGCTACAGTAAAAGAAATTGAATTGAATTTAGATGGAATTCCTGAAACAAAATCTCTTTATTATTATGACTATACCAAGACTTCTAATGAAGCGGAAGTTTTAAAAATCATTGATAAAATGGTTGTTTTGGATAAAACAGTTACATACCCTACTTCTGGAGGACAACTTCATGATATAGGAAAAATAAATAGGCAAAAATTCTCAGATGCTTTTAAACAAGGGAATTATACAATTCATACTTTGGATGATAAACCTAATTTTAACGAGGGAGATATCGTTAAAGTAGAAGTTGATAAGGAGTGGCGTACGCAACTCTCCCAACATCATACCGCCACTCACATTGTAAATGCTGCTGCACGAGAAGTATTAGGAAGCCACGTGAATCAAGCAGGAGCTAAAAAAACACTAAAAAATTCTCATTTAGATATAACCCATTATGAACAAATCCCTAGAGAAAAACTTCTTAGAATTGAAAAGAAAGCAAATGATATAGTTAAAGAAGGAATTAAACTTAATCTCAGTTTCATACCTCGTGCAGAAGCTGAACAAAAATACGGCATGACAATATATCAAGGAGGCGCTGTACCAGGAAAAAATTTAAGGATTGTTGAGGTGCCGGGAGTTGATGTTGAAGCCTGTGGAGGTACACATTTAAATAATACTTCAGAAGCAGGATACATCCATATCACAAAATCACAAAAAATTCAAGATGGTATTGTAAGACTAACATTCACCGCAGGTAAAGCTACAGATAAGCTAAAAGAAAAGCATAAAAGAATCCTTAATGAATTAAAAGAGATTTTAAATGTTGAACGGAAGCAACTCGTTGGACGTGTAAAAGAATTACTTGAAAAGTGGAAAAATGTTAATAAAACACTTAAGACTGGTAAAGTAGATGAGAGTGATTTACAATTAACAACCTCTGAAATGTTTGAAGGTGATGTATTATCAGAAATTTCTCAATTTTTAAGTACCAAAAAAGAGGATGTCCCAAATAAAATTCATAAATTATATTCAGAATGGGTAGAAGGAATAAAGAAAATTAGGCAAACAAGAAATCTCCTAAGTAATGAGTATATTGATGATTTAATCGCTAATAGTCTAGATTATGAATCTTTTAATCTTGTATTAAAGTCTTATGAAGACCTAACACAGGATGATCTTAAAAATTTCTCTATAAAAATAATGAAATACAATGAAAATATTATAAGTATTTTTATTAATAAAACCAAAAACGGTGTCATGATTTTAGCCATGGAAGGAGAACAACCACTTAAAAAGTCAGAATTAAATGTTGGTAGTCTTGTTAAAGAATGTGTTGAACACTTTGGTGGAAAAGGTGGAGGTAAAAAGGATTATGGTCAGGGTTTTATTAACAACGAGAATTTAAATGTGGATGACGTTAAAACTTATCTTAGGAATAAATTAGATATCACCTAATTTTAATCGATTCTTCTATATAGTCTATATAGACATTATATAATATGACGAGAGTACTTAAAACTCTTTTTTTGTTTATTATATTTAAGAAAAATAGAGATATATTATATTTAAATTACAAATTTAATCAGAGAAAAAATTATGAAACCAATTTTTAGAGAGTTTATCTGTCCCCAATGTGGTGAATTACGCCATGTAAATGTAAATGGGATTTGTTTTCACTGTAATAATGAAAATAACCTATTAATCTTAGCAAAACAGCGTAAACTACAGCATAAACTCGATATTTCAATTCAATCTCTCAGAGTAGAGACCAATATATAATTTGTTTTTTATCCTTTATTCAATTAATATTTTATTTGATTATACTTCTTTCAATACAAAAAAAAAGTAACTTCTGCAGATAAGTTACATGATTAAAAATCAAATAAATAAAATAATATAAATAAATTTTTGAAAATTTCTGAAGATTTTAATCCTTTTTCTTTTTAGTCTCTTTAGCATTAATTTCGGCTTCAGTAAGTCCCGTTAAGGTTACTTTCCCATAATATTTTAATATTATAAATACCAATACCCATGTAAAAAGACCCGTAACTATTCCTCCTGCCATATCTACAATCTGTCCCATGATTAAGACTGGAAATACATTTTGAAAAGCATGAAATAATATTAATATTAGCAAGCTTTCAGTGTTTGCGTATATCCAACTAAATATTACACTTCCTCCAATAATCGTTACTGTAAATCCAATCAACGCTATAATCGATAAAAATATCCCTGTTTGAAAATTCAAATATATTACATAGGGATAATGCCATATTGCCCAAAAGACCCCAATAATAAGACTAATTCTATAAGCTTCATCTTTTTTTCTAAGTTCTGGAAAAGCATATCCTCTCCATCCCGGTTCTTCAAAACCACTTGTAAATATATTGTTGACAAAAGTCAATAATATAATTAGACCAGACATCCCAGGATTAAATGCTCCTGATGCATCAGCACCATAAAGAATGTTTGCACCAAGAGAGACCAATGACAAGATTAATGGGATAAGAATGATGATTAAAATCCATTTTAGATTTACACGCCATACTGTAATTCTCTTAGAAAGATTATTAATCTCACTCTTTCCTTGAGTCCTCTGTAAAACTATTAAAGCTGCAAATAAAGGACCATAAACTCCTATCTGGTTTATTATAAAAATCATAAAATGAAATCCGTTTTCAAAACCATAATTAGTTATATCAAATACAGTATATACCCCAGGTAAGAAGTAATTATTAGCCGAAGCTATTAATATTGTTGGGATCCAAAATATCCAAGTTATACCTATTGCTAAGAGAAAAAATTGGCCAACAGGCCCTTTAATTAAGCTGATTTTTTCTTTAAAAGATTTTCTATTTGAAGACAATTTTTTCTAACCATAAATGTATTTAATTTAAAATTCTGAACTTTTAGAAAAATTAAAAATTTGTTCTAATAGAATATAAATTTGTTAGAAAATATTTAAGAAGTTAAAAATTATAGAAATTTAAATTTTATCTAAGAATTAATTATAATAACACAACTTTTTTCGATTAATTTTGGTGCAATAATATGGTTGAAATTATTCATATAAGCGACCTACATTATGGTTCAGAATTTGTCCCCGAATATATGGAAAACGTGATTCAATATATTAAAGATGTGCATCCCGATGTTGTTATATGCACTGGGGATATTGTTCATAAGGGAAGAGTTATTCAGTTTAGAGAATTTCTACCTTATATAGAAAAGATTAAAAAGATTACTAAATTTATAGCTGTCCCAGGTAATCATGATGCGAAAAACTCTGGATTAGTGTATTTTGAGAAGATTTTTGGCCCAAGACGATCAAGATTAGTTATCGAGGATAAAGATACAATGATCGTTGGATTGTGCTCTGCTAGAGACGATATCGCTCACGGAGAGATCGGTGACGAGCAATTAGATTGGGCAGCACGTCAATTTAATATGAATTTGGAGAACAGAGTACTTGCGTTGCATCATCATCTAATTCCTATTCCAATGTCTGGACAAAAATTCACAACGGTTCGAGATGCTGGAGAAATACTAGAATTTACCGAGCTGTTTGAAGTTGATTTAGTATTAATGGGCCATCGCCACGTACCTCATGCTTATGTGATATCTTGGAAAGATTCTACAAATACAACTTTTCTATACTGTGGTACCTCAACTTCAAAAAAAGTACGTGCGGACGATGTACCCAGTTTTAATCATATCTATCTTGATGAGGGTGATTTAGAAGTTTATATGGTTAATTCGACTAATCTTGAGAAAGGATTACTGTTGGAACGTAAGGAACATCACACAGAATTTAGAAGACCAAGAAAGACGAGAATTGAGCATCTACTGGCATCAGCGGTATGGGATGAGTGAAAAGTATACAATTAAATAGGTGTAATAACATGACTAAACCTATAACCCCACTTCTTACTGTTGATGCTGTTATTCTGGTAAACAATAAGAAAGATCTAGTTCTAATTTATAGAAAAAATCCTCCTTTCCAAGGAGAATTAGCATTACCAGGAGGATTTGTTGATGTAGGAGAAACTGTAGAAGATGCATGTATTAGGGAAGCATTTGAAGAGACTAATATCAATGTTAGGCTTATTAGGCTTATTGGCGTTTTTTCTGAGCAAGATCGGGATCCTAGGAGTCATACAGTCTCTATTGCTTTTTTATGTGAACCAAAAACCATAAAAGAAAAACCAAGAGCAAAAGATGACGCTGCTTCATTAGAAATTGTACCTTTAGCAAAAATTCCCTCACTAAAATTAGCTTTTGACCATATGCAAATTATCAAAAGTTCAGGGATATTAAATAATCCTTAATAAATTCGCTACATTTCCTTTATTTCATAGAGATTTTGGAACGCATCTTTAATAAAAAGATAGTATCCGGCACCATTTTTCCTTGGTACCTTCATCACATCAAAATCCATTGAGGTAGCTTTGTCTAAAAATTCCTCACGATCTTCTATTAATAGGCAGTAATGGGTAAATATATCTTTAGCTTTACTCTTGTCATTAGTTATGAATACTTCAAAATTAGAATCTTCTTTTCCATAAACAATAAATTTTTGTTCCCTTTTTATTCCAAAAAATTGTTCCATTAAATCAAGTGGCACATTTTTCATTCGAATTTTATTTAGTCCCAGTAAATCAATAAAAAATTTATCAGCTTCTTCTTCTGAATTATATCCTAATGCTATATGTTCAAATTTTATTTATAACACCTATTTCTATATAAATTTAAATTAATAAATCTAGAATAATTTTATTTAATTTCTCATACCTATATATATCATCTTATAATTTTAATTAAATTAGTGGGCGATATTAATATGAATATTAATAAAACATTACGAATAGTAGCTGGATGTTTATGTATAAGTGTAGCAATAATACGTGTTTTTTTCTTTATTCTCGATTTAGGTGGAGCAATAATTTATTCTTTCCTCTTTCTTGATCCAGCTGAGCTTGTAAGTATTTTTGAAATGTTAATAATCGTATTTTTTGGAGTTATTTTCACAATCTTTGCTACTATAATAGCCGTAGGAGTATATGTTGTCTTAGGTATTCTTCAAATTACTCTAAGAAAATATAAAACGCCAACTATGATATGTACCGTTTTTAGTTCCATCAGTATAATACTAAGCATTAGGGCTGTGGTTCTCTTAGCTAGTATAGGTGCATTTGACTTATTTATTACAATTTTAATGGTTATGTATATCACGATTCTCTGTCTCTGTGTTATATCCTACATAAGATTTAGAAAACAAGAGTAAAAATAGTAAAGACTGTTCATATATAATACTAAATTGCCTTATTTTTTTTAAATAATCTATAGTGTAAAATCAATTGTCTCACCATACTGTAATAACTAAAATTAGTTTAAAATTTAAAAATTGTAAGATTATAATATTATTAGAGTTCAAAAAAAAAACAAATTTAGTAAGGTATTTAGTGGATGACTAAGGTATCTGAAGCAGAATTTCTAAATAAACTCTTAGATGTTGTCTATAAACTCTCAAACATTGTGAAGACTCAATCTCCTCGGTTTAAAAAGAAATGGGAAGATTATTTTAAAGTTTTAAATAAAAAACCTCATCTAATTCGACAAATACCTGTTGAGAAGAAAGAAGAAAGAAAGAAATTTTTAGATGACATTAAGTATCGAATTAAAGTTTTAAAGATTGTCGAACAAGCAACCCTTGATGGTTTTTATTTGGTAAAAACCTTATTACAAACATTTTATGGTTCCTATTTCGAATCTAATTTATTTCAAAAAGATTTCTCCAAATCTGATCAATTAATCCTTAAATATCTTGTCGCAAAGGAAATTTTAGGCAATCTAATACAGTACAATAAATTAGATCATGAATCAGTTCCTATTAAATACAATATTATTGCCAGAAATTACACATTGATTAAATTAAAGGGTCAACTAGATATTGAAATTTTAGATAATATGAAGAAATTGAACATAAAAAATCTGAAACTTGATGATATTTATGAAGTTATGAAAGAAATCGAATCAGATGAAATAATTAAAACTGGAAAGAAAGGTGGAAAATACTTTTATAAGTTAAATAAAGAATTGGTATTAAGTAAAGATGGAAAAAAATTCTATATCCAAAACCTGCAACCACTAGTTGATTTTCCAACATTATTCTTTCGAAGTTTCTTTAATATTAGGGAACTAAATGTTACATTGGAAGAAAAAACAAAATATAATGACTTTCTTCAAAAAATCCTTTTAAAAACCGCAACTCAAGGATTTTCTCCTACTAATTATGTATTTAAAAATCTAGTAAAATATTACGAGAAAATTAGAGAAGAATCCAATTAATTATTATCAGAATTCTTTGGTTTTCTTTATAGGGATATTAATATCTTCTAAAAGTGACATTAAATGCCTTTTATCTTCCGAATTTGTCCCTTTCCAATCGATAATAAAAAAATCTACTTTTTCAAGAGTATTATTTACCATTTTCTCTACTAAATCTTTATTTAATTCTTGAATGTAATATTTTGGGCAAATAAATGAAAGAGCTATTTTTTTAGTTCTAATTAATCTATGAAAATTTGGAGCATAATGCGTACCTCCAAAACCTAAACCTACTTTCTGACTTCCCAGTTCCTTATATTCGTTATATTTCTGAATCATACAAAATATAGCATTTGATAACAACACCCCTGCATCATCAATTTTCCATTCCATCTTACTACTCCCTAATTCCATGAAGACTAAAGGTATATCTAAGATTGTAGGGCCATGATGAGTTACCTCCATATCAAGGGAGAATTCTTTGAGGGTAGGCGGAAATACTTGTTCAGTTAACGAAATGAACCCTGCTTTATGAAGTAAAGCACTCGTTTTTGATAAAGTCTGAGGCTCTCCACCAAAATCTGCCTTTTTACTCCAGTTACCAGTTGTATGAACTAAAAATGCTGGACGAGCTGTTTTTGAGGTATGTCGGCTAGCAAAAATTAGATAATCAGGACTTAACTTTGATTCCCATAATTTTAAATCATTCAAAAATATAAGAGGATCTTTTGTAAGACCTAGATATACCTCATTTTTAATTAAATCACTTTTCAATTTAAAAACCGGATTCTTATGCCAGTCCATATCAGTTTTTTTGAAATCAAATAGATGTGAATTTAAAAATTTATGACAGATATTCAATGAAGCCTTATCTTCTGTTGAAGTTATAATCAAGAACTGAATCCATCTTCACCATAACAAGTTTTAATTATATGACTTATTAATCAAAATCAACATAGAATTTAATAGTTTATAGTCAATATCTAAAAACTTTAAAAATTTCTAAAATAATAAAATTAGTAATGACGGATGTTCTAATTATATTCTTAGTCGTTATTGCTTTTGGGATTTTCTTCTTTATTGCCGATTATTATGAACATAAAATTGTTCAATTGCACGCCTCTTTTATTGCCGGAATATCAGTAGCATATTTTTTCCTCATTGTTCTTCCTGAAATTGCAGAAAGATTACCAGCAGCACCATTCGATTTGAATCTTTTTGAATATCTTTTCGTACTTATAGGATTTTCTTTTGTTCACCTCACAGAAAAATTCATATTACAAAAAGTAGAGAGTAAAACTCAGAAAAAAATGCGAAAGTTAATTCAGAAAGAAAAGATACTTGAAACAGTTGAACGCAATATGGAAAAAATTCTTACAGAAGAATTAAAACACGAAAGTCTAGATGAATTAGCTTTAAAAGATATTGCTCAGACTTTATCAGACCTGAATAAAGAAGAAGAAGAAATGAAAATTAATATTAACAATTATAAAATTAAGATTCAAAACCGTATTAATAAAGATTTGAGAAGATTTAGATATATTACTGATTATGTTTATCATTTTCTTGTTGGCATCATTTTAATAGGGCTTTTATTGATCGAATTCATAGGAGGAATCCTCTTTTTCATATTTGCTTTTTTCAGAACTATCATAATAAAAAGATCTGAAGCACATCTTATATTTACTGATTTAGAAATCTATGAGGATATAAAATATGAAGAAAAAATTGTGATAAAATGGCTTTTAGGGACTTCGGCGTTAGTTGGGATAATTGTAGGTTTAATTTTGAAAACTATCTTCCCAGTTAATCTAGAACTCTTATTCATCTTTTATTCCTTTATCTCTGGTGTGATTTTATATGTAATTGTAAGAGAAGTGATACCTGAGAAAGAAAAAGGAGATCCTTTGAAATTTCTAATTGGTTTAGTGGGATTCGCTGTTATAATAGTTGTTATCAACGTTTATACTACTATTTTATAATCTGGAATATATCACTAAGCTTTATGCACAAAACAAATTATGTGTTTATAAAATAGAAAATTTATACTACATATTCTTTATTCTCATAATTGTATTCTTTATAAAGATTTAAATCTATTAAAAACAAGTTTAAATTAATATGAGGTTATGAAATAAAATGGATATGAAGAAAAAAAGTTTTAATGAATTATTGAGTATTGATGATGACGATAAAAAAATCATCGAAATGATTGAGAAAGATCCAGATATAACTCATAGCGATATAGCTAAAGAGATTGAAAAGTCTCAACCTGCTGTAGGTGCTCGGATTATTAAATTGGAAAGAAAAAGTCTTCTGACTAAGCAAGTTGGGTTTAATATAAAGAAAGTTGACATAAAAGTCGCAATTGTATACATTTCGACCAAGGATGTGGATGATATTGTTGGCAAGATCGAAAATTGCCCCTTTATAAATCATGCATTTAAGATTTCAGGAGAATTTAATGTTCTTTGCTTTATTTCCGCTTCAGATTTACAGACAATTGAAAAGCTTGTGGATTTATGCTTCCGTAGAGATAAAAATGTAATTAACGTTAAGACTAATATACTAATTGAATCAATTCATGACTTTGTTGTCCCAATAGATTTTCAAATAGAGGATTTTGACGGAAGATATTGCGGACCTGGATGCAATATGGCAGATGATCTACCAAAATTCAAATTCACTCAAAAAGAAGAAGATTAAATATTTTTTTTATCTTTTCAAATATTTTTATGGTTAAAAAAAAATTTAATTATCTACTGACTCTACTAAACCTTTTGCTTTCGCAATCTTATATTTACAAGCTTCTCCGCATCCATCCTCTAAAGTCGGATTATGATCTTCTGAATCAAAATCAATTGGTAAAATAAAATCTTTTGCTATATCAATAACGACCTCCATTGAAGCATTGGAGATCTCTGGATTGTTTCGAAAATGGTAATTCACAATGTTATCTAATTTTTGGAGTTTAGAACTTGCAAGCAATATACAAATATTATGTTCACCACTTAATCGAAAAGCATTCAACATAAAAGGACAGTGTTTAGCCATGTCCATTAACTCATCAGGATTTTTAGTTTTTATTTCTACAGTTGCTAAGTGTAAATCTACTTTTTTAAAATTAATTCCCGGCTGGAATTGTAAAATACCATTTTTCTCCAGCTTTTTTATTCTCATTCCAACAGTTGGTTGTGATCTGTTTATTTTAGAAGCAATCTCTGTATGAGTGAGATTAGGATCCTCTTGGACGAGTGAAATAATTTGTTTATCTACATCGTCAAGCTTTAATTTATCTGAAATCATAATATTCTTTAATAATTTTTTTACTCTAATTATGTAAAAATAATTGTAACTTATATTTATTTTTTATAAGTTTTTATTTATTTTTCATAAGTATAGTTTAATATAACTTTTTAGTTTTAAAAACAAATATAAGAACTCATTTATGTCTTAAATATATAGCTTTATATCTTTAATTTCTTCCAAATTCTTCTTCGTAATTGTATAATTGTGTTTCTATTGCAGATATCATATTAATTTCTTTTTCTGTAATTGGGTTTCTCTTAATGTGCATATTAAATAGAAGCAGAGAATTAGAACGACCAATAATGCCGAGTTATAATTACTAAACTTCTAACTTTTTTTCTTGACTAAAAATACAGATAATTCATAAGTAAAAAAATTTTATAAAAATTAATCTTCATTAATCTCAGTTCTAATAAGGAAAGATGTCTATCTGGTTTTTAATTTCTTTGGGGGGGATGGTATTAGATTTGCCACTTCTCTTTTTATCAGTTGAACATATTAAGCTAGAAAATAAGTACGGAAAGGAAAAGGGACTTAAAATTGGAAAAATTATAGGAATGATATCCGGTTGGAGTTATTTTCTGTTTTGGTTTGGGATTTGGATTTCATCTCAACCAAGATTTACAATTCCGTTCCTAAATTTAACCCTATTTGTAATCCCATTATTGAATATCTCTATTCCCCTTTTTCATCTTATTTTATTCATCCCTTTTATAATACTGGGAATATGGTTTGGAATTGTAGGAGTAAAGGGGACTACTTTAAAAGTTTCGGAAACCCATAAAGCAGAGAAAGTTATTACATCAGGTATTTATTCTACTATAAGACATCCTCAATATTTTGGCGGAGTTTTATCTCATATTGGGATAACGTTTTTATTATCTTCATTTTATTCTCTTATATCAACACCGTTAATTATATTCATTAATATTGTATTGTGTTGGAAGGAAGAAAGAGAACTGATTAAGGAATTTGGAGAGGACTATACTGAATATAAGAAAAATGTACCAATGTTCTTTCCAAAAATAAAGAGGGCTAATAAATAGTGTTACTAATGGAAATATTAGAACTCCAGCAATGGAATTTTCTTGCAATATGAAATCATTTTACCATCAAATTCAATCTGAACAGTAATAATTTTAATGCCCTTGCTCCTTGCTTCACTTAAATTATTTGAAAATTTAGGATCCATCTCTATATTTGGAGCAAAAGCTTTAGCTCTACGAAATATTAAAAAAAAGACAATTCCATTATGTTCAATGATTTCTCTAACATGTCTTGCTCCGCGTTCTGTAGGTGCATCTGGAAAGAGTGCAATGTTATCCTTTACTAAAGTTACTCCTTTTACTTCTAATGGTACACCGTCGAGAAGAAAATCTATTCTACTATTACCAACCTTCACTTCTCTCCTGATTTCTTTGATATTAGAGAACTCTGGTAATAATTTAAAGACTTCTTGAGCAATATTTGAGTGTAAAGCAGTATCTATAAGAACCCACTTATCATCAGTTTTAACCGCCTTGATATAATACTTCAATTTACCACGTGAATGAGTGAATAACACTTCAACACCTTCGATAAGCAATTCTTTTAATCTACCAGGATCGTGGATATGTGCATTTTCTGTGCGTCCCTTGTATCGTATTTCCCCAATAAATCTGTTAGGTCTTGAAATAAACGTCCCTTTCATTAAGTTAGGAATCTCAAATAAGGGATTCTTATTAGTATTCATTTTATTATAATATATAATCTTAATAGATAAAAAGAAGTTTTTATTTGGATAATCATAATGTGCAAAACAGAAGCTAAAGCTAATTTTGAAAGCTATGAATTTCACCATATTGATATTTCAAAGTGTGCTCAATGTCAAGATTTTTCTTGTGAGGAAGCATGTTTTAGAGGAATTTATGAAGTTCTTTATAAAGATACAACTCCTAAATGTATTGTAGTGAAAGGTCGTGAGGATAGATGTGTAAAATGCCACATTTGCACAACAGCTTGTAAATCTCGAGCAATTAAAATTGATTAATCGCAAGTTTGTATTATTTAAGTTTTATAAAATTCTATATAGAAGATTTTAAATGATTTTATTTACTTTTAACATCATACTTTTATAATTAATTAATAGTTGAAATACATATCTAAGGTAGTTGAAATTCAAGATCGTGGAGGACTTGCACTAATGAGCATTTGTACTAGAATAATGATTCTAATGTTTTATTTATCAAGTATAATTTCAATGTTTTCAGATCCTTCAATTTTCCCAGTGGAATTTAGATTAAGCTACACTCTTATAGGATATGCTTTACTGCTTTTAGGTTTTGCACTCTTCTTTCTTAGTTTTATTGAAGATTTTATTAAATATAGAAGGGATAAAAAAAGGTAAATAATATAAACGAATTTAACAATTACATTTTCCACAACAAGTCCCTTTTATATTAATTTCACCATACTCAAGATTCAAATCTACGGGTAAAACAAAATCATTGACAACATCAGATATTACATCAATATGCACGTCGCAAACTTCAAGATCATTTCTGAAATGACGATTAACGACATAATCGAGATCTTTAAGAGTTAATGCGATCATCAAAATACTTATATTCGAATCGCCACTTAATCGAAATGCGTTCAACATAAAGGGGCAATTTTTAACGGTATCAATAACTTTTCTTGGATTTTTTGTTTGAAGCTCCACTCTAGCAAAGCAGAGATCTGCTACTTTGATGTTAATACCCGCCTGATATTTCAAAACACCCAGATTTTCTAATTTTTTAATACGCATCCCTACTGTAGGCTGACTACGATTAACATGATGAGCGATTTCAGTATGAGTGAGACTTGGCTCTTTTTGAATTAAATCCATTATTCTACAATCAATTTCATCCATTCCTATTTTATCAGTTATCATTCTTGTTCACTTATATAAGATTATAGAAAATTAATATTCATATATCGCGATATAACGATATAACGATAGCATAATATTTAAATCTTTTTGTTTTTCGTATTAATAATGGAATATTAATAAATAATTAAAACAAGGTTTAAAAGCTAATAAAACACAATTCTTATAAACTACGCTTCGGGAGTTTGATGAGTGAATATAATAAATATACTGTTGAGTTTCTAAAAATATTGGTTGATCCTGCAAGGTTAGAAATCTTAGAATTTTTGAAAGTTACTGAAAAAAGCTCATCAGAAATTCAAAAAAAATTAAAAAGATCTCAATCAACAATCTCAAAGCATTTACACATTCTGGTTGATAATAACCTAGTAGAATTTGAAAAAAAAAATAATATAAAGTATTATAGAATACGTTTTAGGGAGATATTTGATCTAATCATTCGAATTAATTCTTTCGCTACTAGTATAACTAAAGATAAGCTTAAAGAAGTGGAAGATATTGATAGAATTGATACACTATTATAATCTTTGAACTGATATTCTCTAAAATTAAATTGATATAACTATGAAGACTTCACGTAATGATGATTCAGAAGAGAACTCAATAAAAATAATATTAATTGGGTTAGATAATGGTGGGAAAACCTCAATACTAACATCTCTAAGTGGAATTAAAAATATCTCCGCCTTTAGTTCTCTTAAACCTACTATAGGTGAGAATTGGGAAAATTTTAAAGCTTTAGATACAAATTATTTAATATTCGATTTAGGAGGTCAGAAATCATTTCATAATGATTATTTCAAAAATTTACAGAGATATCTGGCTGGTACAAAGAAAATTATATTTGTTTTTGATATTCAGGATGTAAATAGATATAGTGAAGCTCTTAATTATTTAGAAAGACTAATTAAATCGATGAATGGAAATAATGGAATTGAATTTTCAATTTTTTTGCATAAATATGATCCTGATATAAAATTTAATAAAGAATTAAATGAAAAAATAATCAATGATTTGATAACTCAAATAAAAGAAAAAATACCTCTTGAATTTGAGTATTCACTTTATAAAACATCAATCTATGCAATATTTGAAAAATCTGCAATTAGTTAGTAAATATAATTCTATTAAGATATGTTGAATGAAAATAATCACTCTGATTCTCAAAAACTTAATCCGGAACTATTAGAATTTTTTATCTTTATGATAGCGCTATTTTTTGTGTTTCTTTCAAGTATCTATAGCTATCTCTTATTTCATAGTATAGCTGAGTTATTCAGTATTATTATCGCAGGTGGTGTCTTCTTAGTTGGTTGGAACTCACGAAAATATATGGAAAGTTCTTTTTTTCTGGTGTTTGGTGTATCCTCACTTTTTATTGCTATAATTGATTTAATTCATACTCTAGCGTATACTGGAATGAGTATTTTCATTGGCTTTGACTCTAATTTGCCAACATCCTTATGGATAGCAGCAAGGTATCTTCAAGCGGGTTCTTATTTTTTTGCCTCATTTCTAATAAAAAAAAAAATAAGTCCAATTATACTTATAACTGGTTATTTAATTGTTACTATCCTCTTAGTTGTTTTAATATTTGCCAACTTATTTCCGATATGCTATATTGAAGGTACTGGTTTAACCACATATAAAATTGTAAGTGAATACATTATCGATCTCACGCTATTTGCATGTCTATTAATAATAATCAAAAATAAAAAACATTTTGATAAAAAAGTATATATTCTTATGAGTAGCTCAATTTTAGCCACCATGATATCGGAATTGGCTTTTACATTTTATATTGGAGTTTATGATTTTTCTAATTTTATCGGTCATATCTTTAAGATAATCGCTTTTTACTTATTATACAAATCTATTATTCAAATTGGAATTGAAAAACCATTTAATTTATTATTTATGAAAATTAGAAAAAGTGAATTAGAATTAAAAAACATAATCAAATATTCTGGAACTGGGATTATTATGTATGATGATAACGGAAAATTTTTATTAGTAAATGAAAAAGCTGCTACAGATTTTGGTGGAATCCCTGAAGATTTTATTGGAAAAACACTTTATGAAATTTTCCCTAAAGATTTAGCTGAAGAATATTATCATAGCAACCTTGAATTAATTAAAAAAGGAATAAACCGAGCTTATCAAAGAACGTTTAATTTACCAACAGGTAGAAAAACATTTTGGATAGTAGAACAACCTATAAAGGACATTGATGAGAAAACTTCATATCTAATAACCGTTGCTACTGATATTACAGAAAGAAAACAAGCAGAAGAAAGATTATCACAATTAGTATCAACAGTATCTCATGAGTTAAGAACCCCTATCACAGTCCTATTAATGTCGATAGATTATTTAACTAAAAATAAGGAAATCATCAATAAAGAGTTAGAGGAAAAATTATTGGATGGCATCTCGAGAAACATCCTATTACTAAATGAATTAGCTGAGGATATTTTAATTGTTTCCAGAATAGAAGAGAATCGATTAAAACTGGAATGGATTGAGTATAGTCCTCTAGATATAGTCAAGATAATTTTAAATCTTATGGAACCTATAGGTAAGGAAAAAAACATAGAATTTGAAATTGATGTTGATGAGGACATTAGATTAAAAGGGGATCCAAAAAGAATAGAACAAATATTTCGAATTATCATTGATAACTCAATTAAATATTCAAATAAATTTTCGAAAATAAAAATTCAAGCAATTAATAATTATCTAGGTAAATATAATTTAAATAATGAACCAGGAGTTCTCTTTAAATTTAAAGATTATGGAAGAGGTATTCCAAAAGAGGATTTACCTAGCATTTTTAAGCGATTTTTCCGAGCGAGCAATGTGAATGAAATTGCTGGCACAGGATTAGGACTTGCAATCGCGAAAGATTTAACCCAAGCACATAAAGGAAACATTTTTGTGGAGAGTGGTTTAGAAAAGGGGACTACATTTTATACATTTTTTCCCAAACTAAACGAATAAAGAAAAATATAAATATTGGATAGATCAATATTATTGATATCAATAATCTAGTGAAATTCCAAATGCGAGATTTAAAACCGTTCTTAATGATTGTTGATGATAATAAGGATATTTTATTTACGCTACAACTTGAACTTGAATCAAATGGCTATACTGTAATAACTGCTAATAACGTAAAAGAAGCACTTAATATACTTTCCAAATTAAATAGGATTCCAGACGTAATAATTAGTGATATAATGATGCCCCACGTGGATGGCTATAAGTTTTTTGAAACAGTCTCCTCAAATCCTAAATTAAATCATATACCATTTTTATTCCTTACAGCGAAATCTAGACCTGAAGATATTCGATTGGGTAAGATGTTAGGTGTAGATGATTATATCACCAAACCATTTAAAAAAGAAGATTTATTGGCTTCAATATCTGGAAAAATAGCTCGAAATAAAAAAATTGTTCTCTTGAATAAGGAAATTAAAGAATTACTCACAATGTTAGACATTAAAATACAAGCTCCCAAAGTACATAAGGAAACACCTCTTATATGTTTAATACTAGTATATTGGGACGACAAAATGGGTCCTATTGTAGAAAAAGCATACCCTCCGGACAAAAATCTTCCTTTTTCAATTAATACTATAGGAAATCAACTATTTCACGCAGCCACATCGATATATGGTCATGAAAAGATCACAAAAGCTCAAGGCATTTTGTTAAATATTGAAAATATTCAAAACAAGGGATATTTATTTTTCGATTCTTGCCCAGATGATAATCAACGTTTTGGAGAAAAGCAGTATATGTTAACAATAATAACACCTAATTTAACCTATTTTGAATCACTCAAAATTAAGGAAATACTAAAAGAAATCTCTGAAAAAATAAAAATTAACAAAGAATGGGAAATAAAAGAATATTGGAAAAAATTAGTTAAAGTAATACAAACGGGAACACCAATATTAGAAAGTCAATGAGATTTCTTTTATTTAACGACCTAAAATTATCAATTAAAAATAAAATCTATTTTAAATTTAATCTCAAAGGGAAAATCTAAGCTTCTTTAATATTCTATAGAAAGAACTTTTATATCTACTATTTAAGTTTCAAATACATGAAAATAAAATACTAATCTTAAATATAAGGTGAAACGTATGTCAGAAGTAAAAGAAGAAGAAAAGTATTTAACATCTCCAGAAGTATGTTCTTGGGCTGATGATGAAGAAAATGTATATAAAATTGAGATTCAATTACCTGGAGTAGAGAAAGATTCAATTAAACTTAAAATGCATGATGATAGCTTTTTTATCAAAGGAGAAACTGAAGATACAATATATATAGGTAGTTATGGGGTCTGTTGCCCAATAAAACCAGAAGAGGCAAAAGCAAATTATAAAAATGGACTATTAAAAATTACAGTACCTTTTAAAGAGCCCGAGTTTCATAGTATTGATATAAATATTGAATAAATAAAATTTTTATTTTTTCATTTTATTTTTACTTAAAATATTATAATTGTTTATATTAATATTCAATATTCATTTCTTTAACATAATCAAATGCAGAATAAGCTGCAATTACGCCTTCAGAAACTCCTGTAATGGCTTGCTTAAAAGGGGCATCAGCTACATCTCCGGCTGCAAAAATCCCAGGAATATTTGTTTCTGATTTACGATTTATTATAACTTCACCTTTTTCATTTGTATCGACTCCAATGCTTTTTGCTATTTCAGAATTAGGAACGGACCCAATTTCAATAAAAACTCCATCGATCTCAAATTCTTTTCCGTTATCGAAAACAACTGACTTCACAATCCCATCTCCTTTGATCTCTATGATGTTAGTTTTATATATTAACTCTATTTTATTATTATCAAATACTCGTTTCTTATTTATAGGTTCAGCTCTAATTTCTTCCCCTCTATAAATAATATATACTTTTTTTGCACTTTGAGCTAAAAATAATGCCTCTTTAGCAGCAGAATCACTTCCCCCAATCACCGCTACAGTTTTATCTTTATAAAATGGTCCATCACATGTAGCGCAATATGAAACTCCTCTTCCAGCAAATTCTTCTTCCCCAGGTATACCCAATTTCTTTCTTTCTGAACCAGTCGCCAAACAAACTGAAAAAGCTTTAAATTTTTGAAAAAATGAACGAAGCTCAAAATGATCTCCAACTTTTTCAATCGTTCTTATCTCATCTGATATATAAGGTATTTTAAGGGAATCCATATGATCTCTAAACATATCCATTAAACCTTGTCCACTAATGGATGTAATGGCAGGATAGTTTTCAACAATATGAGTAGTTGCTATTAATCCCCCAAAAGTTTTTCCTACAATTAATACATCCATAGCAAAACGTGTAGCATATATTGCACATCCGATTGCAGTTGGTCCGCCACCTAGAACAATTAATTCATAGGTTTTTTCCAGATCAATTCCATCCATATCAATATTGAACACGTATATTACCCCCAATTAAAGCTCTTAAAATCTCATTTGCCCCAACCATTCCAACTAATGTCTTTTGATCGTTTATAATAGTATAAGGTACACCTGCAGCGTCATAAAATTGACCAATATCGGGATTTGCCATGATATCAACCACAACCGTCCTTATCTTCCCATTGGAAGCTATGGAAAACAAGGAACAGACGTTCACTACTTGAGGACAGTAAGGACAAGTCTCAGTTATCATTATCTTTATTGTAGATGATGGAATTCTATTAATAATTTTCGAGATTGATGGTTCGTAATAATTAGGTGCTCCTGCAAAAGCAAATATGGCTTGAATAAAAGGTTGAATTTCACCCCCTTGAGGTGCTGCTAAATATCGAATTACTTCTCTTCCATTCTCATCTATAAATAATATCGTAGGAACTCGAGTAATATCATATCTCTTAGAAAATTCAGGATCATCATCAAGACATAATTCCTCAAATTTTAACATTCCATTTGAGTTTTCCTCGTATACCCTCAATAATGCCATAAATTGATTGCAATCCATACATTCTCTTATTTGACTCCCTGATGGTTGTTTCTCTCTACATGTAAAAACTTTAAGGTTAACGGGTTTAGTTAATTTTGACATTTCTCTTTTGATTATTTCTCTATATTTATCATCTTGAGACATTTTAATACATCACCCTATTGTCTTATGCATACATTCCTCCAAAATCTCTACCCTTAGAACCTACCAATTTATTTAATAAATCTTGAGGTGTAAACATCCCGTGAATTACTTCCTTTTCGTTTATAACTGTCATGGGAACACCTTGTACATTATATTTCATACCGAGATCTGGGTTTAGATTAACATCGATTATTTCAGCGGAAATTCTTCCTTTTGAGACTATAGAGAAGAGCGTAAGAACAGGTACTGTCATTGGGCAATATGGACATGTCGGAGTAATAAATATTTTCATGTTACCTTTTTTGATCTTCTTGAGGTGAGTAAGAATCTGATCCGCATAATAAGGTCTTACTCCTGAAAAATATTGAATACTGTTAAGGAAGGGTACAAATTCAGATCCTGTTGGATGTGCCAAGTATCGAATAATTTCTTTATCTTGTTCATCAATAAATAGTATTGCGGGAATCTTAGTGACATTGAACTTATTTGCTTCTTCTTGATTTTCTTCAATTGAGAGTTCTTCAATTTCCAGTTTTCCATTTGACAAGTTCTCAAGTGTCTTTAACAGTTCAAATGTCCCCTCACAAGCCATGCACTTTCTAAATTTAGTACCATCTTCTTTAGTTTTGAAATCAGTAAACAGTTTAAGTACAACCTTTTCTTTCAATTTACCCATTTCTCTTTTAATATTATCCATTTCATTTTCGGAAAATAGCATAAAATCACCCATTAATTTATTCTATTATGAATATTTGCTTTCATACTTAAAAGAATTTTTCGTTTAAATTATAAAAAAAACTAGTTCTCAATTGTTTTTGAATAAAATTGAGAAGAATAATATTAATATTTCAAAAGATAACATTTTCGTTCTAAACCTTAATTTCCTCGAGATATTTTTTAAAAATGAAATACAAAATTAAGCCAATAAAAAAACCGATCGCTATATTAACTAAATAGCAAATTATTGCTGAGATTAATATTATTATAAAAGATTTATAATTAAAATCTTTTAATGCTATTTTACCTAATAAAAAGGCGGTATAAATAAGCATCGCCCCCAAAATAGCCATTGGAAAGTTTTGAAAAATCTTGAGTAATGCTTTGGAAAAAAATAAGCCTAGTATGAGTTCCATTATTCCCTCTAATATCATCGATCCCCCAGTTCTTGCCCCAAATGCATACTGAGACATTAGACCTCCAGAACCATGACATAAGGGCATTCCTACAAAAAAGGGATTAATCAGATTCATAGCACCCATATTAAAAGCTAAAGTATTAGCGTCAATTCCTTCCTTTTCTGGAAAGAGTTCTTTAACTAATACAACAGTAGCAATCATAACATTAGTTAGAGTTAAAAATAATTGCGCAATTCCTGCATATAACATCCCCAGTACAAAATTTTGCCATGTTGGAAACTGAAAGGTTAACACTGGTAATCCAAATTGTAAATCAGAGAAACTAATAGAACCTGTAAAAAACATAAGTAAAATTCCCCCAATAGTAAGAATAATAGCGGATGGAATGGGTTTATTCTTAATTAAAATTAAAATAATACAAATAGAAATAAGACCAAACACTACATTTTCACTAAATAATATAATCCCTGTCCACCCTAAAATTAAAGCTAAACCAAATTGAATTCCCCTTACTGCTATAATTGGCACTTTTCCTACGATCTTGTTCAGTTTTTTTGAAAATCCAAGAAGAAACCATATAACTCCAGTACCAAATCCAGTGGAAATTACCATATTAGGAGTCCAAGGAGGAGTAGACGATATAGCGATAGTACCAATTGTTTTTTGTGGTTGGACTGGAAGAGGAAGGTTAAATTTTAATCCTAAAATGATATTGGTAATCCCTAGAGTTAAGAAGATTCCTGCGGGATTAAGGCCTACAATGGAGATATAGCCAATTATAAAGGGAATTAATGTTCCCCAATCTCCAAAAGCACCCCCAAATTCTTTTAAAGTAAATTTCTTATAATTCTTCTCACTTTGATTTTCTATAGTATTAGCACCCGAGTCCAAATTAATCAAATATAAAAAAAGTCCTGTATATATTAAATTTCTTAAAATAAATCAAAATCGTATAAATTAATTCAATAAAATTATACTTTAAACGCGAGTTTTGCCTTTCAATAAATTTAAAAATATTCAATTTATCATATTTGCAGATTTAGCTTAAGCTGACAAATCTTAATATCATAAAGAACTTTTTGTCTGTTCTTTTGATTGAGGTATATTTCCATGTCATTAGAAAGTAGGTTGAATTTTGAAAAAGTAATATCAAGTATTTCTTCCCGATTTGTAGGTAGAGTAAATCTTGATGAAGCGATAAATTCATCCTTTGAGGATATGGGAACCTTATCGAAAGCAGATCGTGTTAGTTTATTTCTCTTTGATGAAAAAAATAAGTTTTTTAAAAATACTCATGAATGGTGTGCAGAGGGAATTAATCACCAACAGAAAAGCCTTCAAAAAGTAGATATTGGTATAATATCCTGGTGGATTGCCCAAGTTGAAAAAATAAGTTTTGTCAATATACGTGATGTTGCTGATTTACCAAACAGAGCTCAAACAGTTAAGAAATTTTTACAGATTCAGAATATCCAATCTTTTTTAGCCTTTCCTATATATGTCAGTGGAACTATTAATGGTTTTGTTTGTTTTAGTAAAGTTTTTGAAAAAAATCAATGGAAAGGTAAAGATTTTGTAATTTTAAGAATATTTGGTCAAACTTTAGGTGATACTATGGAACGTTTAAATGCAGAAAAAGCCCTAAAAGAAAATCAAGAGCTTTTACGTGCAACGTTCGAAGCTACAGCTGATGGTATTATTGCCATTGATAATGATGGGCTCATTACACACTTGAATGAAAGATTCATTTATATTTGGCGTATACCAGAAAAAATAGTTGATCAACAGGATTTCAGTGAAGTATTAAATTATATGTTAAAACAGCTTAAAAACCCAGATGTTTTCTTATTAAAACTAACAAATCTAGAAAAAACCTCTAAAGACGCTTATGATATGATTTTTTTCAATGATGGAAGAATCTATGAACAATACTCTTGCCCTTTAGTTCAAGATGGGGATAAGGTTGGACGTGTATGGAGTTTTAAAGACATTTCTGAGCACCAACATGCAGAACAAGAATTAAGAAAATCGGAAAAGCTGTATCGGGAAGCATATGAAAGAGCAGAACTTTTTAAAGATATTTTTACACATGATATAAACAATATTTTCCACAATATTAGATCTTCTGCTGAGCTGATATCAATTTTAAAAGCAAAATCAGAAAGTTTAGATAACTTAGACGAATTTTTCCAAATCATTGACAATCAAATCGATAGGGGGGTAAAACTAATCAATAATGTACAAAAACTTTCTAAACTTGATGAATCAGATATAAAGTTGAGAGATGTAGATGTTTATAAAGTTTTAGACGAAGCTATACAATTTGCTCATAAAAGTGCTCAAGAAAAGGACTTAAATATCCAAGTTGATAAAAACATTCCTAAAGCATTTGTAAGAGCTAATGAATTTATATTGGATGTGTTTGAAAATATCTTACATAACGCCATAAAATATAATCAAAATCAACCAATTAAAATTCAAATTAATATATGTAAAGCCGAAAATAGTAGAAAAAAATATATCCAAATTGAATTTAAGGACAACGGTATTGGTATTACTGATGATAAGAAAGAATTGATATTTCAAAAAGGATATAAGAAAGATAATCATGTAAGAGGGATGGGAATTGGCCTCTCTCTCGTGAAAAAGATTATTGAAAGTTATAACGGTAAAATTTGGGTTGAAAGCCGAATAAAAAATGATTATAGTCAAGGAAGTAATTTTGTTTTAGAAATTCCAGAAGCAATCTGAGTAAGATTTCATTTTGAACTCCTAATTTGTCTTTTTAACCTAGATTAAAGTAATAATTCAAATAGATCTATAGCTTTGGGATGAATTTTGCATTGTTTGCTAAATCGACGAAGAATCCACCAACACGAGGGACAATACGTTGTAACGAAATCAAGATCTTCTCGATCAAAATCGGACATTCTCTTGCGAGCGATTTTCTCTATTACATCAGTTCGTCCCATCCATCCGGATCCACCACCACAACACCAATGAGGAATATTTACAACTTCATATCCGATTCTTTTAAGGAGATCATCAATGAGGTCTTCCACACCTTCTTTACCCCTATTCATTAGTTGACAAAGATGCTGTACTCCTACTTTACCAGATTTCCCTACCTTAGAAGGTTTTAAATAATCAGAAATATATTTTACTTCAGCATTTAACCCATCCATTTCATTATTGAAAAGATAATAACAAGCAGGACATAAGCAAATAATCTCTTTAAATTTCCTATTATTAAAAATCTCTCTATTCTCCTTTATACATGTCTCATATTCTTTTGTTAGTCCACTGATCTTCAGATGCCATCCGCAACAGATTTCCGTATCCAAAATAGTGAAATCAATCCCTTGTTGGATTAGATATTGAAGTGCATGTTGAGTATACTGAGGAATTCTTATCGTAGGAAGACAACCCATAAAAAAAAGAGTATCAGATTCACTTGAAATACCCTCCAGTCTTTTTATTCTCATTTTATTAGAAGGATAAGGCGATCTATATTTCTCAAAATATTCGCGCATCTCATTAATTCCTTCAAAAGTATTTCCATCATCAATATATTTTTGTTTTAATGAAATTCGCTCAATTTCAGTTTCACATTCTCCGCAATGAACGCAATTATAGAGTTTATCATAGTCGCTTAAATCAAACGTGATTTTATCTTTTTTACTAATAAGTCTATTAACTGTTTCATCACTTAGAAAGTTTTCAGGGTCAAGTTCGTAAGTGGGATAATTTTTCCTTCCTTTTATTCTCTCTTTTACCATAAAAATTAACACATCGGATTAATATTTTTTATTGAAGGAATATTTTAAAATAAGCTATTTAATCAATATTCTTTTAAAAAAAATTAGAGAAAGATTATTATTAGTTTTTTTTAAGTTTTACATCTGTTCTTTGAATACCAACTTCTTTATTACTTGGTATAGGAGTTCCGCAATGATCCCTTAACCTTTCACTTTCTTGAAATGTTTTATCAAGTTCTTCTTCCAATTCATCATCAGTTTTTTCTTTATCTGGCATAATAAATAAAGAGAAACTGTATTATATAAGGATTTTATTTATAAAAAATTGAATTTAAGTTTTACATATTCGTACTAGAAATAAAAAAATTAATAGAAACGATTAAAAAAAAATCACTTACTAAAATATTCTGAAATCGCTTTTTCTTTTTCAATAGGTCTCCTTTCAGGAACGAGTATGTAATCTTTCTTAATTTTTTCATAAAAATCTTCACGCATATATAAATTGCAATAACAAGCACCAAATTCCTTTACATCAAGAGCAGCATAATCACAAGGACAAATTAGATCCCTATCTAATTCTCTTTTTCCTGATGCTAAACGACATGGACAAGATTGGTATCCTAAATTTATCTTATTATCCACTAATCCATCAATTAAATCGTTGAAGGTATTGCTATCCATATTTAAAATCCAGTTATTTTTTTCACTTACTTGTTCAACATATTTAACCATGCCTTCCTTAGATTCCATATCCATTTTAGTTACCTCCAGATTTCATTAATTCCTCATATTTACCTGGATTATATCCAACAACAAATTCCTCATCACAAATCATAAAAGGATAAGAGATTCTAGATTGATACTTTTCTCGCAAATATGTTAAAATTTTCGATTTATCTTCAAACTCAATTTTATCGACATCCACATATTTGTATTGTACATCACGTTCCTTTAGCCAAGTTTTACATTTTTTGCACCACATACATGTAGATAACGTTAGAATGGTAACATCTCTGTTTTTGTTTGACCCCTCAACAGGTTGAGCTAATCTATCAATAATTTCAGACATAATATAATTTACTCCCTATGTTTAAATAAATTTTTCCTTCATAAAGTTTTAACATTCACTTTCCAATTTGGATCTATACACTTAAAAGCCTCTTCTGTGAGTTTTCTAATATCATTATGACAAGAATCTAATAAGATACCTAAATGTTCAAGTGCTCTTTTATCCCCTATTTTCATAAGACTCTCAATTATAATAAATAATCTTGTTTTATCTTGATCTTCTTCTAATTTTTCTAACTCTTCTTTTAAAAAATCAATAATTAGTATTGTAGCTTTAGGATCTCTAATTTCACCCATAGCTTCAATAAT
>JAEOTW010000380.1 GCA_016839655.1 Promethearchaeota archaeon
AATACTTAAACGAGTTAACTCAAGGATTTCCTAATACGAAAACCCGAATTAAAAAATTAAGGCAATTTGATAATCGTTTTGAGGTATTAATCTCAGGTCCAGAAGAAATTTTTATTTTTAATATGCTAAAAAAGAAAATTGGAACAATCGTTGAATTTGATAAAGTTGAAATTGGCGATGTATATCAAGGAGTCATGGTAGATGTAGGAAAGGTAGGATTTGGAATTTTTGTAGATTGCGCAATCCTAAATCCGAAGGTTGATGTACTACTCAATCTATACGATTTAAGAAGCCAATTGTGTAACGGTAGAAGTGTACCAATAACTCAAATAATTAGCACTTACGATTTCATTGATCGATTTCCCGTATATGTTAAAATTACTTCAATCGATAAAGAAAAAGAACAAATTCAAGGCGTGTTAGATAGTCAAACTCTAGAACTCTACAACAAATTAACTAAGGAGAATCTTGAAGCAGTTTTTATGAACGGCGAAACAAAAGGTCAGTTAAAAAAAGCCCTTGTAAAAAAGGGACACTTTAGGGACATAGCTTCAATAATTAGGTATGGATTTTTAGAAAACATTGTAATTTTAAGAGAAAATACTACGGCACCAGGAATTATTGCAGATATCGGGAAACATCTTAAGAATTGCAAATTAAGCGCAATTAGACCGGAAAGAATCAGAAGACTGTTTTTGTAAAAAAAAAGAATGGTGGGCCCAGGGAGGTTTGAACTCCCGACCTTCTCGGTGTAAGCGAGACGTATATTATTCAATTTTTAAAAATTGAACCATAACCACTAGACCATGGGCCCTTGCTTTTTTGAATGTTATAAGAACGCAATCGGAGGGATTCGAACCCTCGCATCCGTTGGACACTGGATTAGCAATCCAGCGCTTTTGGCACGCTGAAGCGTTCTACCAGGCTAAGCGACGATTGCTTATTCTTAATTCAATATTCAAGTGCTATATTTTGTATATAAAAATTTAAAATTTTAATACTTTTTCATTGAAAAAGGAAATCTATTTTAAAGATAAAAGAATAAAGAAAAATAATAAATCAAAACTATATCTCTATGTACCCTTCTTCTATTCTAGGTTGATATTTTTTATGTAGTAACCAATAATCTCTTATCTTAAAATCTACAAAATACCAGAAAACTCCACATGGAATGCATATCCCCCAATTTATAATCAAATGTCCATAAATATTGAGGATATTTTCCAAGTTTAAGGTAAAAATATTTATCTCGGTAATACCAAAAAGACTCGCTCCGTAATGGTCTCCATATATTGAATACACGACCGAAAAATATAGTATTTGCGTTAATAGAATGTGATATGTAGATTTTCCAATAGTAGAAATAACTTTACCGAACCAATTATTCCATCTTCTCGGGAGTAACTTAATCACCAACAATACTAAAAACGCCGAATAAGGGAAAACAAATAAGTTATAATCTCCCCTAATGAACTCAAAACGAAAATCATAAAATTGGTATTGGATTAAGTAGTAAAGACTCAATGGAAAGAGGATCCACATGAAAATGTTCTGCTTTGCAAAGATATTCGGTTTCCTCGAAAACCACATACCTAAACCTATAGCAGAAAGCATAAAAAACGGAGTAGTTACTACAAACAAGTACCAATATAAAAAATCGTAATAAGCCTGCCAAGATGAAAATGGAGGTGTAAAAATGTAGAAGAGAGCTAACTGAAGTGCTAACTCAATAGCATAACATAAAATTAGAGTAGTAATTCTCGATATTAATTTTCCAGAAAATCCTATAGGTAATAAATGCAAAAAAAATAGTGTACAGAGCAGTAAAGGTAAAAACTGGTATAATCCAAAAACCCAGAAAAATAAAATTCCAAAAAGATTAAAGATTATTAGAATTGACGTAAATATCAGCGATATTTTTCCTGAAAATCCTTTATATAACAATGGCATTAGTAATATCGATATGAAAATTACTGGTAAAAACCAATTTCCAGGTCCCCAAAAAGGTATAATTCCAGTAAAAAGATTATAAAAATGCCAATTCTCGTGTTTATACTGATTTAATGCGATCCATTCAAATCCGTTAATAGCCAGACCAATTAGAGTAGATGCTATATACAAAATAATAAAAGGGTAGACATACCGCCAAAATTTCCTTTTAAAATATTTCCAAGAATATAAGCTTCTTAATCTTTTATCTTCCATTTTACTAAAAGAAAGTCCCATATTAAAACCCATTATCACTAGAAATACAGGAATTGATATCCTTTCCCAAAGCGCGACTCCAATTTCTCCTTTAATTAGCCAAGGAACAGTATGATCGAAAATAACTAAGAAAATCATCACTGCCTTAATAAAATCAATTTGAAAATAGCGATTATCACTAGATTCAACTTCATCTGGTTTTATCATATCTTGATTATCGACTTCCATAGTAATTTCCCTAAAATCCATTCAATAAAAAATTAAACTGTAGGTAAATAAGTTGTTCAGAGCATGTAACAATAAAAGCTTTACCTAACATTGAAAACTAAAGAAAAAAGGAAAAAAAGATAATCATAAAGTCTAACTCAGAATCATTCCTGTATTATCTCAAAGACCATCTTTTCAATTAGCGGCTTCTTTGTGTAACGCTTGTCGTAGTACCAACCTACTAAATGACCCTCTAAATCTTTTTCCGGCATCTCAGGAATAATTATTATCATAACACCGTTTGAGAGATATTTTAATATTCTTTTATCAATTTGATGCAATTTATCGTTTCCTGAAGGGTGAGTATGCGCCTGCCACACTATGTCCACACCAAGTTCTTGCTTAAACTTACGCATATTATAGATCTTCGATTTCTTATAACGCATCCAATTCCGCGGTTTTACGTGAGTTTTAGATTTTCTTAAATCTGGGTTAATTATAAATTTATTAACAATCCCGAAGTTCTCTTTACGATCTGCAAATATCCAGTAGTGTTCGATATTTGGATAAACCTCTGCAGCTTTCTGAGTAAGTTCTTTAAATAATCGATCTGATATCAAATACCTAAAATTTTGTGCCCCACTACTCATTTTTACATCAGCTCAATTATGGGTCAATGTAGCATAAAATTTATATTTTTCTTAAATTTGTCAACCTAAGGTATGAAATACACCTGAAAAATAAAAAAAAA
>JAEOTW010000057.1 GCA_016839655.1 Promethearchaeota archaeon
ACCATCCTCGGAAAAAAAAAAGGGGGAATTTTGATCTAGCTAAGTATGACGGTGTAGGGTTCTTTTATTTTAAAGGAACAAATAATTCAGATAAGAAATATCAATGGACACACCCCAATCTGATGGATCTTGAATCATATGGTCCAAATAAAATAAATTTATTAAACCAATTATTCAAGATTGAAGCTAGTCAATTAATGTTTTATCGAGGTGATAATAATACCTCTCAAAAAGGAATTATTTATTTAAAGAAAAGATGTAAAGATAATAACCAAATTTTAACGTCTATCATTGAATATGAAGGAACTGGTTTTGATTATAAAACAAGATATATACCAAATGATGATGAAAATGATGTATTTAATTACTGTAATGATACAACAGCCTGTCAACTCTTAGATAATAAATTCCATACAACTCAAGAATGGTTAAGGGCAACTTATCATCTTGATTATCCTATGCACCCAGACTTAATACCACGCCATTTTAAAAATCCCCGAAGTGCAGACATCATTCTTAGCAATGATGGAAGTATAGTGTACAACATTCATCATGGAAAACAGACGGGTAAGAATATTTCAAATCATGATTTAGGTCTAAGAAAATGCATGAATGTTCCTTTAATTATAGGTGGTTCTTTAGAAATTCCAAATACAGAAGTATCTTATTGTAAAATTATAGACATTGTCCCTACATTACTGAATATTTTAGGAAAAACACCACATAAGAGTGTCATTGGTAATAGTCTATTATAATTATTCCTTTTAAGCTATATACATCTATATAGGATATATGTAGGATATAGGTAAAATTTTTCAAGTAAGTCAAATTTTTTTATTCTTAATAAACATATTTTGCTATTAATATAATATTCATAAAATTAAATTACGTATTGAGACTTAATAGAACTATATCTTACTTGATTGAATGTAATTTTAAAGAAAATGAAAGAATTTGATGATAAAGAACTAAATAAACTTAGTATTGATGAATTAACGCAATTATTTATGGATAATATAAATGAACAGAACCTAAAGTTGATAAAAGGGATTGAATTTCTTGTTAAAGAGGATTTTAATAAATTCAAAGAAAACCTGAATTACGTTATCGACACTAATACTGAAGTCCAAATAAAAAAAAAATTTGAATCTAAAATATTCAAATCAAAATTAATGTTCTCCAAAGCAGATAGGTTGAAGTTATTCACTAAGATAAACGATATCAAAAATATTGGGGAATATTTAGCAAATAGGATGCTTTTATATAAAGTGGTCTTTCCTGACGAAGAATTTAAGCTTCAGATTCAAAGTATCTTGAAATCATTAAGAACTATTTCCAATGATGTATCAGATGCAGTGAAATTGATTGGAACTGATCTAAGTAAAGCTCATGATATATGTGAAGAAATAAAAGAAGAAAGAAGAAAAATGAGAATTGAAGAGTGGAAATTAATAAAACGACTTTATAATTATGATATGGATTATCTTTCCAGAACTTTTCTGTACCTTAAGAATTTAATTGAAGATATAATGATGTTGGCCGATCATATAAAGGATTTTTCAGAATACATTCAGTTTCTAGCAACAAAATATCTAATCTTTGATTAATAAATAAAAGTCAAGAATATTATGGCTGAAGAATTAACAATAATCCTAGTTATAGTCCTAGTAATGATGGCTGTTGGTTTAGCTTTTAGCATTGGGGCGAATGATGAAACTCTTGCTTCTTTAGTCGGAGCCGGTGTGTTAAAGTTTAAAATAGCGTTAATAATAGGTGGCATCGCCATAGGTTCTGGTATGATTCTTTTTAGTGGAGGTTTTGTTCCAGAAACCGTTGGTAAAAGCCTTTTAGGTGAGGGCTTGGAAGGAAAATATACTAATTATATGCTTTTAGCAGTACTAATAAGTAGTATTATATGGCTAGTAGTAGGTAGTTTTGCAGGCATTCCTTTAAGCAGTACTCACTCATTAATTGGGAGCATTGTTGGTGTTGTTATAATCTATGCAATCTCTCAAGGAGGAATTGATCTTAATACTGCGTTTAATTATGAAAAGTTAAGAGATGTTGTTTTAAGTTGGTTTATATCTCCGATATCAGGTTTATTAATCACATACATTCTCTTTAAAATAAGTGCTAAATTTGTTTTATCTCGGTTAAGGGGCTTAAATCAGATTGAAAAATCTGAAAAAACTTTTAAATGGCTATTATTAATTGCTGTTTTATTTGCAGAAATTTGGGTTGGAGCTAATTCAGGGGAAGCTTTAGGCATCCTTTTAGGTCTTAGGGAAAACAATTCTATTAACAGTAGTCAATATCTTATATTTGCAATTTTCTGTGGAATATTTGCATTTCTCGGTATTTACTTTGCAGCACGATATGTAATCAAAAATCTTGCTTCTCATATGATAGATACACGCCCTAGTGAAGGGTTTATTATACAGATGAGTTCTGCACTTATTTTAATGGTTGCTACATTATTTGCCCTCCCAATTTCCCATAGCCATGTAATTGTCTTCTGTATAATTGGTATGAGTCTTGCCCAAAAAAAAGAGGTGGATTATAAAGGATTAGGTAAGATGGGACTCTATTGGGTATTGACCTTTCCAATAGCTGCACTTTTAGCAGGTTTTATCTATGTTGGGTTAAGTTCATTTGGATTATCATGATAAATTATTAAAAATAAATGTAATATATATATAATTATAAAAAGGTTATAATGATTGAAAATAAATGGTGATTTGAATAGGATCTTTAATTGAATATTTGAAAAGGGAAACTGCTTTAAATGCTTTAGAAAAGACAATAACACATGCCCGGAAAGTACAAGAATGTGTAAGAGAGTTAGACACAGGATTGCAAATGCTTTTAAAAGAAAAAAATCTTGACAAATCATATAGTATTTTTCATAATGTTGATGTTATAGAAAGAGATGCAGATAAATTAAGAAGAAAAATACAACAAGATATTTCTAGAGGAGAATTAGATCCTAGTATTAGGCAGAATCTTTCTCATCTAGTTAAGAGAATGGATGATGTGGCTAACTGTTGTACTGGAGTTGCTCGTAGAATTGCTACTATACCAGTTAAGTTCTGGGAACAAAGTAGTGAGGAAACCATAAATTTGGTTAGCCAGATTATGAAAACTACTGTCATATGCGGTGAGCTATTGGATAAAATTGTTATGGATTTTGTTGAAGATAGGAAAAATGTTAAAGAGATAGCAAGAAAAATAAATGAATATGAACATGATGTTGATCTAATGAATATTCAATTAAGAAAAAGCCTTCAAGAAACCCATTATGATGTTAATTTCTTCACTATCTTTACAGCAGGAAATATATTTGATATTTTGGAAGCTATTTCCGACTCAATTGAAGGTGTCGCAGACTATATAATGGTTTTATTAACTAGTGAAAAAGGAATCTAAAACTATTTTAGGTTCAGTTATTAGCAAGATTCAATTGATAATTCTTTTATCCATTTAAGAATTTCTTTTCTAAATACTTCTAGTATTTCTCTTATATTACATTTATCAGTTGAGGGATCCTTAATGATCTATAAATCATAGCATTAAATTAAATTCACTTATAATTCCTAAAAATTAATCTTTTATATAATTGCTAGGTATAACTATTAATTCATAATTGAATTATCTAAAAAATTCTAATGGATTCATATAACAAATTACCAGATGCTGAAATTAAGCCTGTGGGGGAAATATCAAGTCAATTTTTGAAGCTTGGAATTAGAACTTTCAAGGAGGCTTGTGATTATGTACATAATATTGAATATGGTTATAATACGAATTATGATGATAAATTAATCTTTTTTAAAGAGAACAAAGGTTCTTGTACATCTAAACATGCTGTAATTGCAGGTTTTGCTAAAGAACTTAATATACCACTATATAAGCATGTAGGCATTTATAAACTTAATGAGGAAATCTCGACGGGAATGAATAAAATTTTAAAAAAATATAACCTCCCCTATGTACCAATAGTCCATTGCTTTTTGGTGTATCAAGACTATCGATTTGATCTTACAGAAGGTAATTGTAACGGAAAAAATACTACTATCGAAGATTTTATATATGAAGAAAAAGTAGATCCATTTATCAGCAGAAAGGATGAGTATTTACTATTTAAAAAAATATTAAAAGAAAAAATTTTACCCTCAAATGAAATGGTTGGAATTAAGGAAAGATCTATATTAAAAGCGAGAGAAGAATCGATTATTCTTATAAAAGAAAATGCAATAAAACAAAAAAGACCAAAAACACCTAATTGTATCTATTAAAATCCGATCTAGATATTTAATATAGGTATTTTTTTTAGGAATACTTTAAAAAAATTATTATAAGAGTAAAAAAAATATATAGAATATATAGATTAGGATTTAAATATATTGTTCATTAATTTACTATAATAAATAATAAATAAGGATAAGATTATGCCATTTCATATAGAAACAAGAAAGGTCCAGAAAACCGGGGGAAGCTCTTACATTATAAGTTTACCCAAAGTATGGATCGATAAACACGGTGTTGAAAATCACGATACTTTAGGTATACTTAGTCAACCTGATGGGAATCTATTAATTACTCCTCAAATTGATAATGAAAAAATGATTAAAACAAAGGAGATTAATGTTGATGATTTCAAAGATGATAATTATTTATTCCGTATTCTAATTGGAGTATATATAATGGGTTTTTCTAAAATTATAATAAAATCCAGCAGAAAATTTGAACCATATATTAGAGAGTGTATTACCAATTTTACTCAAATTGCGATCGGCCCTGAAATCGTAGAGGAATCAAGTAATTTCATTACTATTAAAGATTTACTAAATCCAACTGAAATGCCATTTGAAAAAACTATCAAAAGAATGTATATTCTCGTTCATGATATGCATGATGATGCAATTAAAGCTTTTGAAAACGGTGGTACAGATTTAGCTAAAGAAGTTATAAAAAGAGATAACGATGTTGATAGATTACATTGGCTAATTGGGCGTCAATCCCATATGGTGTTGAGAGATATCATTCTCTGTCAGAAGATGGGTTTAACTTTAGAACAAGCTAACCATTTTCAGCAAATTTCGAGATTTCTTGAAAGGGTTGGGGATCACGCAGTTCGTATTGCTAAGAATATGTTATTAATAGACTACAGAAAGATTGAAAAAAATTTAGTTAAAAATATCTTGAATGTCAGCAAATTATCTTTAGATTTATTGGATAAAAGCCTTGATGCATGGCTTCAAAAAAGTATTAGCTTAGCAAATGAAAATATAGAAGCCATAAAGGATTTAATATCAATTTCTGAAAAAATTTCCTTAGATACCACAAATAGTGCTGAACTATCAATTGCAATAGGTTACATCATTGAAAGTATTAGAAGAACAGGAGAATATGCGGGAGATATCTCTGAGATCATTATAAATAATTTAGTATAAGATTAAATCCTTACAATATCAATTTTAGAAAATTTTCTTACAAATTGGGTTGTATTATAACTAGTTAGATGTTAATTTTTTAGAATAATTAGTAAGAAAATTTAGTAATAATACATGATTCAAAAATAATAATTTTCAAATTTTAAGGCATAAATTAAAGGAGATTTGATAAATGACTGAGCAAATTGCGAAACAGGCCATTAATGAGTCTTATGATGTCGTTATTATTGGAGCGGGAAATGGCGGATTAACTGCTGCTACTACTCTAGCTATGAATGGAGCAAAAGTACTCCTTTTAGAGCAACATAATTTACCGGGAGGTTTTGCTTCAAGTTTTGTTAGAGGTAGATTCGAGTTTGAAACTTCGTTACACGAAATGGATGAATATGGTCCAGAATCGAATAAAGGAGCAGTTAAAAGATTATTTGAAAATAGATATAACTTAGATATTGAAATGGTGAGAGTACCTGAAGCATATAGATTAATTATCACGGATCCAGAAGATAAAGTAGATGTTACCATGCCATTTGGTGTTGAAATTTTTCTAGATAAATTAGAAAAAGAAGTTCCAGGATGTAGGGAATCAGTACAGAAATTTTTTGATATCGCTCGAGAAATTAGAAATGCATTTCAATATTTTATGAAAACACGAGGTCGTCCCGATCAACAAGTTCTTTTCAAAGAATATACAAACTTTCTAAAAACTGCTCCATATACTAATCAAGAAGTTCAAGAAACTCTCGGAATTCCTAAAAAAGCCCAAGATATTCTTAATGCATATTGGTGTTATTTAGGGTTACCTACGAATAGAGTAACCTTCACATTATTTGCTATGATGATCTTTACTTATTTAGACTTTGGAGGTTATATTCCAATAAATCGTTCACATGGATATACTACTGCATTAGATGCGAAAATAAGAGAATTTGGAGGAAGAATTGAGTATAATACTAAGGTCGAAAATATTATTGTAGAAAAAGGTAGAATAGTGGGCGTTGAGACATCGAAAGGAGACAAAATTAAAACACATAATGTAATTTCAAATGCTTCTCCAACAATAGTTTACAATAGACTTATTCACCCAAAATCTGAAGTACCTGAAATTGCAATTAAGGAGGTCAATGCTAGGGTCCATGGACTTGCGGGATTTGTTGTATATTTAGGTTTAGATGCATCAGCAGAGGAATTAGGCCTTAAAGAATATAGTTATTTTATTATGGATGGAAGCAGTGAAAAAATATATGAATCCTGGAGTAAACTTCAAACTCCAACTGGTCAAGCAACAGTATGCTTAAATAATGCGCTTCCTAATTGTTCTCCTCCAGGTACATCTATTCTATTTATTACAACTTTATTCAAACCAGAAGTATGGTATGACGTAAAACCTGAAGATTATGTTGATTTAAAAAATAAAATTGCAAAGGAATTAATTGAACAATTTGAAGATGCTACAGGAGTCTCTTTAAAAGATCATATAGAAGAAATTGAAATAGCTACACCTATAACTTTTGCAAGGTTCACAAGAACTTATAATGGTGGTATATATGGATATGAAATGGAACCATGGGATTCTATTATAGCTAGATTCATGTCAATGGGAGAAGATAAGCATATTGAAGGTTTAGAATTTGCTGGCGGATACGGTAGAAGAGGGCATGGATATAATTCTTCAATAGGTTCTGGGAATGTAGCTGCTTTATATACTTTAGCAGAACTAAAAAAAGAGGGTGTAATAAAATGAATGAAGAAAATAAGGAAAAATTTGTAATTACTGTCAAAAGTAATACTAAAGACTTATTTGCTTTTACCAAAATGGTTCCAAATAGAAAGAAAAGAATAGAAAAAGCTTCTAACGAACCAATTACAACTGATCCTATAAATGACCTTGCAAGAAAATTACATCCTGAAAGACAATATTTAACGATAAGTGAAATTAAAGATCAAACAAAATCAGCAAAAACTTTTAAATTAGTACCCGATCCTGAGTTAGGAACAAATGAATTAGCTTATTTCAGAGCTGGTCAATATTTAAGTTTAAAAGTTAAAGTAAATGATGTAGAAATCACAAGACCCTATTCTATATCCTCCTCACCTTCGGATGCATTGGAAGGATTTTATAATTTAACAATCCGAAAAGAAGAACACGGATTTTTAACAAATTTTTTATGGGATAATTGGAAGGTTGGTACGAAAGTTGTAAGTTCTGGTCCTGAAGGATTCTTTTATTTTGATCCTCTGAGAGATTTTAAGAACATTGTGGGTATCGCAGGTGGATCTGGTATAACACCTTTTCGTTCATTGGCGAAAGCAATTATAGATGGAAAAATTGATGCTAAGCTAACAGTCTTGTATGGAAGTAGCGAGGAAGATGATATTATCTTTTATGAGGAGTTTAAAAAACTAGAGGAAGAACATTCTGATAAACTGAAAGTTATCCACGTATTAAGTTGTGATGCCGTTTCTTTAGAAGGATGCGAGAAAGGATTTATTACAGCAGATATTATTGAAAAATATTGTGATGTAAGAAAAAGCACATTTTTCATCTGTGGACCTCAAATAATGTATGAATTTGTGACAAAACAATTAGATAGATTTGAACTTCCTCAAAAAAGAATTCGAAAGGAGGCATTTGGTGAAATAAAAGATATAATATACTATCCCGGTTTTCCAAAAGAAGTCGCTGAAAAAACTTTTAAAATTATAATTCAAATAGGAAACATATCAAAAGAAATTCCTGCTAAAGCTACTGAGTCTGTTCTTGTTGCCTTAGAAAGAGCGAATTTAGCACCTCCATCAAAATGTCGATCTGGTGAATGTGGATTTTGTCGTTCTCTACTTATCTCAGGAGATATATATGTAAGCCCTATAAGTGATTGGAGGAAAGCAGCAGATAAAAAGTTTAATTACTTCCATCCATGTTACTCGTATCCGATATCTGATCTAGAGATAAACGTTCCAAGACACGTATAAAATTAACATTTCTACTTTTTTTTCCATTTTAGTATTGATATAATAAGATTTTCCCTAGAAAGGTCATTTTGGGTCAATTGGCTTATGATACTTTCTCTACCAAATAAGTTCTTTATTATTTTTTTCATCAGTTTTTTCCCAGAATATCCCTCCTGCTGGAGTTGGTCGTGATATTCATAAACTCTAATCCATAAATTGTCAATCTCTTCCATTTTTTTAATTAAAATTTCTCTCCCTTGTAGTATGCCATTTCCAGCAGAGAAAATTAATAAATTTTTCATACCCTCAGTAAAATCGTACAGATTAGAAAGAGATTGATATATTAATGAGATATCCTCTTGAATATCACTATTCTTACCAAATATCATTTTATATTTTGGTTGTACAGCATCAGCTACAAAAGCCCATTGTTTTTTTTCTTCAATTAATGCCACTAATTCTGGAGCGTGTCCAGTCATAGGAAATAATTCAAACTTGTACTTTTTTGATTTTGTTATTATTGGTTTATCAATAAACTCACCATTTACAGGTAATAACTCTGGACCCCATGCGGCTTGTCGATATTCAGGATAAGTATTACCTTTTTTTAAAAGTTCTATAGCTTTTTTACCAGTAAATATAGGTATTCCAAATTCTGTGTTTAACATATGAGCACCGCCAGCATGGTCTTCATGTGTATGTGTAATAAAACATTTATCAATGATTTGATCAGGATTAAGAGATTTAACAAATTCCCTAAGATCATTCTCTCCACCAGGAGCGCCAGAGTCAATAAGAAGCCCATCAACCAAATAACAAGAGGTGAAATAGGGATAAGGCATTAATTCATTATCAGATGCCCACTCCCATTCTAAAATTTGGTTATTACAATGATACGATATACGGACAACCATAAATAGAATCTCCTATTAAAGAATTGAATTTTTAAAAATAATTTATTCTATTTCAACTTTTTTAGGAGGGATAAATACATGTCTAGGACCAGTCCTTTCAAGATGGATAGCTTCCTCAGGACAATGATGAGCACATATTCCGCATCCAATACATTTATCTTCACTAATAATGGCAATACTATCTTCTAAAGCAATTGTTTCCATGGGACATTTTTCTACACAAGTTCCACACCCTATGCAGGAATTCTCATCAACATGTGCTAAATAAGATGACATAGTATGTATTGGAGCTGCACCACGATAATACATACTGATCATCCCACAACAACACTTACAACAATTACAGATTGCTTCAATTCCTTTTTTCGTATCTGAATGCACGTGAAATACTTTATGAACTAATCCTTCATTCTCTGCTTGTCTTAATATTTTAATAGCTTCTTCATTTGAAACAGGTCTACCAAAACCTTGTTCAATACCAAATCTAGCTGTTTTATCAAAAAGGAAACAATTTTCTTTTGATGCTCCTAATTTGCATGGATCACCAATAAGATCTTTAGCATGACGGCAATAGCAATGAACTAAGGCGATATCATCGTATTCTTCAACATATTTTTTAATTTCTTCGAATGGCATTAC
>JAEOTW010000058.1 GCA_016839655.1 Promethearchaeota archaeon
GGAAAGTATGGCAAATTTATAGGTTGTACTAAATTTCCAGAATGTCGATATATTTTTGACCTAAGTGAACAAATTAAAGTTTTATGTCCAAAATGTGGAAAAAATTTAAAAATTCGTAAAGGAAGATATGGAAGATATTTAAGTTGTTCTGGTTACCCTGAATGTAAGTTTACTTTTAATCCAGAATTTAGAAATCAAAAACAAATTTTTTGCCCTGAATGTGGAAAAGCATTACTGGTAAATACGGAAAAAGATGGAAAATTTATAGGATGCACAGGTTTCCCTGATTGTAAATTTACTTTTGATTTAAGAGACTAGTGATAACCCTCCTTATCTAATTGAGAATTACATAATTCATCACACTTTTGAATGTACCTATTTTTCCGCCCTATATGAAAGAATTCTACTTTTTCATATTTCTGACAGAGCCGATACACCTCACTACAGAGTTCTGACAGATGAGGGTAATTGATTTTCCATTTCCTGCTAATTTCTGAATTCCTAAATTAATGTCAGAAAATATCTGGAGATGTGCTCTATAGAGGTTTATGCTTCTTTTAATATTAGAATAAATTTACTCCCCTTAGAATAATCCCCTTTTATACGATCCTCAACCCAAATTTTACCATTATAGATTTCTACAATCTTTTGAACAAGAGATAAGCCTATACCCATCCCTCTTTTACTTTTATTCGGAATATGTGAACGCTCGAATATAGATTCTTTATCTGTATTAGATACACCGATTCCGTAATCGAGAAATTCGAATCTAATGAAATTGATGTTTTTTTGCCGGAATTTTGAAATTTTTATATCAATTACAACCTCTTCTTCATTATTATTGAACTTTACAGCATTATTCAGCAAATTATCAAATATCTCAATAAGCAAATCATTACCGAGAATCTTAATGTCTTCGATTAATCCTTCAAAATTAACGTTAACATTCCTTTCTTGATAAGTATCAACTATCTGATTTACTACTTTATTTAATACGTTTTTAACGGATATTGGCATTAGATTTATCTCAATCTCATCTAACATAGTTAATTTTTGAACATTTTCTATTAATCTAGTCCCTTTTTTTATTTGTTTTTGAATGCTTTCAAAAAGCTCATTTGTTTTTTTCAACTTCTCAGGGTTGTTTTTAAATTTTGAGAAATATTCCACCATTAAGCTAATGGATTGGAGGATATTATTCATATCATGAGCAAATAAGTCTTTATAAAAATGAACTTGAATTGCTTTCTTATATTTTGTAATATCCCTCTCTGTAGTTGATATAGCTGTTATAATATTTTTGTCATCTGTAAGGGGAGTAATTGTCAGTAATACATCCAACACCTTTCCTTCTTTAGTGCAACGAACAGTTTCGAATGATTTGATATTTTTTTTATTTTTTACTTGGACAAGCAAATCTTTATATTCTTGACGATAAATGGTAGGCATAATTATTTCGATATTTTTCTTTAAAACCTCGTTTTCAGTATATCCATAAACATTTTCTGCTCCTTTATTCCATGCTATGATATTGCCCTCAAGATTTTGTACTGTTATCGCATCATTGGAATCAGCAACGACAGCTGCTAGTCGCTTTAAATTTTCTTCGGCTTTCTTACGCTCTGTAATATTTAACATTGAAATAATCAACCCTTCGATCACATCTTCAGTAGTTATATATGGATTAATTCTGATTAGATACCAGTTGCCGTCTTTGGCTTGAACATCTAATTTTATTGGTATTAAATCTTTCTTTACTTGTTCTAAATCATGAAGAATTGAGGAATATCGAAGTTTGTTAGATATATGCTCTATTGGACGGCCAATATCTGGTTTAATTAGATTAAAAATTTTAGTAATTGGAGGAGTAAATCGTTGAATCACTAAATCCATATCTAAAAACATTATACCAATATTAGTACTGGAAATTAAGTTAGAAATATCATTTTGAGCTTTTGTTAATTCTATAATTTTTTGTTCAAGTTGAGTATTCGTAGTTAGTAATTCCTCATTTATAGATTGTAATTCCTCTTTAGAAGTATGCAATTCTTCATTCGTACTCTGTAATTCTTCGTTTGATGATTGCAATTCTTCATTCGTAGACTTGAGCTCCTCATTTGACGTTTCAAGTTCTTCAATAGTACTCTGAAGGTATTGTTTCGTGGAATTTAATTCATCCTCCAATTGATGAATTCTCCGTTTTGTTATATCGTCCTCATCTACTAAAATTTCTTCCTTTTCTTGAGTCTCTTCTCGTTTAATTTCCTCAAATAATATGATAATTAATCCTTCTATCGAAGATGGTTTTAAAATAGGTTTTACTAATAGATTGAAACTAATTTTTTCCCCATTCGTTTTAACATTCAAATTTTTAAGAATTATTTTTTCTAATCTCGAACTCGCCCTTCTTATAGCTGTTGCTAATTCTAACCGAAAATCTGTTCGTACCATCTCTAGGATGTTAAGATTAGCGCGCCCTTCAGAAGGTTCAAGAAACTTTCCTGTACGACCGTGAAAGTAGAGAATATCGTTCTTTTTATTAATGATTACTCCGCAAGGAACATATTCCTTTAGCAAATATCTTTCCATTATCTCATTAAAGTTTATTTTACCTAGAGAAGTTTTAGTGGTGGGAATTTTAGAATAACCAGAGTAATCTACTAAAGGGGGGAAAGATCGTTCCCTTTCGGCATCTGCGATTAATGGTTCGATTCGCTGAAAAATTTTCCATTTATGATTTATAACTGAAAAATACGATGTAACACTTGATATCGATTCTGAACTACCCAAAAAAAGATATCCTCTTGAATTTAAGGAATAGTGAAATAAAAGAAATAATTTTTTCTGTATTTCTGGAACTAAGTAGATTAATAAATTACGACAACATATTAAATCCATTTTGGAAAAAGGGGGATCTATAACTAAATTTTGCACTGCAAATGTTATTTTATTTCGTATGGTCTTCTTAACTTGTAGTAGTTTATTTTGGGCGTGAAAATACTTATTGAGTAATTCTGGATCTATATCAATTGTAATATTATTGGGATAAAGCCCTTGACGAGCTTTTTCTATAGATTTTTCAATGATATCTGTTGCAAAAATTTGATAATTAATTACTCGTTTTAATTTTTTCGCTACTTCTTCAACCAATATTGCTACTGAATATGCCTCTTCACCAGTAGAACAAGCTGGAACCCAAATGCGTAAAATTTGATCAGAAGTTATGTGTTCAATAAGATCTGGCAATACAGTCGTCTTTAATGTTTCAAATGCTTCTTTATCACGAAAAAAGTTAGTTACACCAATCAGAATTTCTTGAAAAAGATTTTCTACTTCTTGGTTATTAACTTCAAGATATTTTAGATATTTTTTAATACTATAACTTTGAGTAATTGTCATCCTCCTCTCAATTCGACGAATGATTGTGTTGCTCTTATATGCTGAGAAGTTAAACCCAGAATATGATTGTAAAACATAGTAAATATGTTCGAGATTGTCTTCGATGAGAGGTGAAATTGATTCCTTACTTTCCTTTTTCTTATATATTAATTGATTTACATATTCCATTAATTGATTGGGCATATCTTCTGGAAGAAGTATGTAATCCACCAAAGTACTATTTATTGCGCTTATAGGCATCCCATCATATTTTGCAGATTCAGGATCTTGGACCATTGCCATCCCTCCTACTCCTTTTACTTCTCTCAGTCCAAGTGTTCCATCTGTTCCAGTTCCAGATAAAATAATGCATATAGCATTTTCTTTTTGAGATAGTGCTAAAGAGCGAAAAAAGAAATCAATGGGTAATCTTAACCCTCTAGGGGCTTCAGGCGCATATGTAATCAATCTTCCATTTTCAATTGCCAGATTTTTATTAGGAGGAATGATATAAGTGTGATTTGGTTTAATCTCAACTTTATTTATAACTTCAGAAACTTCCATCCTAGTATATTTCTTGATTAATTCGCATAATTGACTTTTATAATTAGGATCCAAGTGAGGGATCACTACAAATGCCATACCACTATCAGTTGGTATATTGGAAAAAAACTTTCCTAGCGCTTCAAGACCACCCGCTGATGATCCTATTCCTACAATA
>JAEOTW010000329.1 GCA_016839655.1 Promethearchaeota archaeon
AGTATCGTAAAATTTTCGTTAAAAAGTTTGATTTAGATGAAGAAAAACTATTAAAAGGTGAAATTTGAAATGGGATGGGTAGGTTTAGAAGCTGAGGAATACGATAGAAAATATAAAGATAGAACATTATTAAAAAGAATATTTTCATATTTCACCCCCTATAAAAAATATATGGCAATTACTATTTTCTTTCTTACTATATCTTCACTATCGTCTGCTTTTGTCCCACTTATCACTTCTATTGCGATTAATAATTTGCAATTTCACAGTGATTTTACTTATTTCCTTCTTTTAATATCACTAATTCTTGTATTAAACATTTCAAGTTTTATATTCAATTACTTTAGGCAAAGAAATGCCGCAAAAGCAATTGGATATGTAGTCCATGACCTTCGAAAAGATGCTACTAATTCAGTTTTAAATCATGATCTTTCATTCTTTGATAAAAATCCTATTGGTAAAATTGTCAGTAGAATAAATACTGATAGCCGAGAATTTGGACAAATGGTAGAACTCTCTTTAGATGTTGTATCATCATTGTTTATTATGGTAATCTTAATCATTATATTAATAATAATTAATAGTTTGCTTGCTGTCTTAATGTTGATAGCAATTCCGCTTTTTTTTATTGTAGCATTATCATACAGAAAATTGGCTAGACGAATGACCTTATTAGGACAAAGGGCTCGAGCATCTGTTAATGCTTTTGTTAAAGAAAGTTTTTCGGGAATTCAGATTGCTAAAACTTTTGGGCAAGAACAGAAACTATATGATCAATTCAATGATGTTAATATTCAATCATATAAAGTCAATTTGAAGAGAGCATTCTTATTAAATGCTATTTTTCCTTCATTAGGGATTGTTCAAGGAATTGTTTTAACAATTTTAGTTTATTTTGGTGGGAATTTTCTGATATTTAACACTATAAATGTCGGAGATTTTAGTATGTTCCTCCAGAGTCTAACTCTTTTATTCTTTCCATTATTAATCATCGCATCATTTTGGCCTCAATTTCAATCAGGTCTGTCAGCGTCTGAAAGAATATACTCAATAATTGATACACCTCCAGTAGTAATTCAACATAGCAATATTATTCCTGAGAAATTGAAAGGTGAAATCGAATTTAGAAATCTCACTTTTCAATATGAGGAAGGAAAGAATGTATTTGATAACTTTTCATTGATAATTAAACCAGGTGAATCATTAGCAATTGTAGGTCATACTGGGGCTGGTAAATCTAGCATAGCTAATTTAATAGCTAGATTTTATGAATTTCAGAGTGGAGATATATTGGTCGATGGAAGGAGTGTTCGGGATTATAATCTTGATGAATATAGAAAGCAAATTGGTATTATCCCTCAAATACCCTTTCTATGGGCAGATACTGTTGAGAAGAATATAAGCTATGGGTGTAGTACTGCTTCATGTGATGATGTTATTAATGCTTTAAACAATGCTGGGGGTTCAGACTGGGTAAATAATCTTTCAAACGGATTAGATACAAATGTAGGAGAAAGAGGTAATCTTCTTTCAATGGGTCAAAGACAACTAGTTGTGTTTGCCCGTGTTCTATTAGAAAATCCTGTGATTCTTATTTTAGATGAAGCAACTGCATCAGTTGATCCATTCACAGAAACTCGAATTCAAGAAGCATTGCGAAAAACAATTGAAGGACGTACATCAATTATAATCGCGCATCGACTTTGGACAGTTCGTCATGTTGACAGGATTATTGTGCTTGATCATGGAAGAATTATAGAAGAAGGAAATCATGATGAGTTAATAGCTAAAGGTGGGATGTATGCTGAACTTTATAACACTTATTTTAGACATCAGAGTCTCGAGTACATAGAAAAAATGAAAGAACGGGTATGAAAAGAAATTAAATAAAATTAAAAAAAAAAGAATTAAATTAATCTGATTTAAACTCTGGAGATTGAGATTCTTCTACAACGTTTCTAAATTTTAGTTTAAAAGTTCCTGGAGTTGCTCCGTAATCTTGGAATACCAAATAAAGAATTATGAAAGTTATCAATATACCAAAAATTGCGAGAGCTGGCCAAAATGTAGCCCATGGTGCAGTATATAAATTCATTCTAGCAGTTCTGATAAGACCACCTAATTGCTGGGGAATTGAAACTGGGGCAAATCCTAAAAATCCTAAGGCATTATAAATCAAAACAGCGAATGCTAAATTCAATGGTATTTGACTTAGGGTTTTCTTACCTATTCTTTTGACATCATCTGTTAGATCACCCGATATTATATTAGAGAAAGCAACCGTATAAATTGGTATTAATAAAACACCAACAAGTAGCATTGAAAACACATAATCTATTCCAAAAATTGCATTCACTAAAAGTAAAATAAGAATCATTGGAAAGATATAGAAAAATATCAGTAATCCCATTACTGGTCCATGTATCCATTTACGAAATCTTCCGGCTAAATAACCTAATGGTAATCCTCCAGCTAAACCAACAAGAGCAGCTACAATACCAAAAAACATCGAATCACCTATTCCATACATTATTAATCCTTGTACATCAAATCCTAATTGGGTTTGGCCTAATGGATGAGCTGGAGAAGGAGGATTCCATGCACCAGCTTGGACGGTTGCTGCTTGTTGTAATGTATATTGTGTTATTAATTGAGGAAATAATGCAATAAGAATAAAGAAGATTAACAGACCTGCACTTAGACCGCCCAAAACAATTTTAAAAGCAGTTGTAAATTTACCTTGTCTTTTCACCGAATGTATTAAATATTCCTTGATATTGCCTTCAGCTATATTTTCATTACCCTCATCTTCCTCATTGAATTTCTCAGCCAACTTTGGTTCAGATTGAGGTTTGGTATGCAAACTCTTTAGAAATTTATAGACGCTAAAAGTTATAGATGAAATTACTAGTAAAATTGCAAGAACGATAACTAACACAAAAACACACCTTATTAGTAGAAAGTAATCATTGAGGATTAACGAATCCAAAAGAAGGTCACCAAAGCCCGATAAATTAAATGTTATATCGATTAGGACATAAAACATGAAGATAAAACCAAAAACACTGCTTATGATAAATGTTTTACTAAAAACCGATCTATTTTCTGTTTTTGTTGTCATGTGAGAACGAGTTTGCCATGTAATTAACGCAAAAGTTGCAATAACTAAAATAATCATTGGTGTTAATAGGTGATAAAAGATATCAATTGCTAATGCCCAATTTCCATCCAATAATGAATCAAATATTAAAAAGCCAGTTCTTAATGTTGGATCTGGTGAAGCCATCGTTTTATAACCCGTTGCAGGAATTATGCCTGCACCATATGCGAGAAAATATTGGCATGCCAATCCAATTACAAAAACAGGGAATGCAAGGCCTATCATATATACTAATTGAATTAGTTTACTGTACCATTTTCCTCTTTTTTTAGCTAAAAATCTACCAAGTAAAATGCCTGGTCCTACAACAATTATAATAGGTAATACAATTACTTCCAACATTCGAGGTATTCGGGTAACTAAAAATTCAGCTACTGGATTCCCTAGGGCTATACTAACAGATACACCTAAATTTCCAGTACACGTTTGGCATAGGAACTTTATATACTGTAAAATTGGATTTAAATCAAAACCTAAAAGTTGTTGTGCTGCTTGATACTCTGCGGGACTAGGAAACGGATTACCCATCGCGGTAAGATAAGCAGCAACGGGATCCCCTGGTAAAACATAAATAAGAACATAACTGAAAACTGATCCAATTAGAAATATTACTCCTCCAAGACTCAGTGAAAAAAGGATATTCCTATAAAACTTTTTTATCTTGAGGATTAATTCTGGTTTTTGAGCCCGTTTCATTAATAATCTTGTATTAATTAGATGCCCAAATATAAGAATGGCTCCACTTATCAACGGTGCTATCATAGCAAATCCAGGAAGGTAAAACTGCCAAAATGGCCAAATTAAAGAAAATGATGTAAAAAAATAGGTAAATGAACCGAAAATGAATAATCCTCCATTTATAAATATTAGTTTTTGAAACCGTTGAATATCTCCGTTTTTTCTTATCAAAAATGATAAAACAATTGCGAATATGGAGCTGACTAGGATAATAATAAGAGGTGTAAGATGTAGCAGAAATTGGAGTAAAGACCAAAGGAATAATGGAGGACTACCATCAAAAAAACTGAATCCCCACATCCAATTAAAATTTCCAACAAATATTGAAGCTGGTGTAAAAAGCCCAATTAGAGATAAAATTCCTCCTATTAGTGGAAAAGACCAAATATGATCTCGATTTTTGTCCATTAAAATCAACTCATTTATCTTAGATTTACGCTCTTTATTTTTAAAAAATTAAATTGATACTACTATAAAATAAATTATTTATTTAAAGATTATGGACGGAATGGTAAAAAATTACAAGTAAGATAAATAGAATAGACAACTAATAAAAAAAAAATAGAATAAATTTATTAATCTGGATCATGTTAAGATACAGAATTATCTTTGGGAAGCCAAAATTTCATTTCAAAAGTCTTAGAAGGGAGCCCATAGTCTTGAAGACCTATGTATAAAAGAAAAAAGCTCAATGCCATTCCAAAAATTGTAATTCCAGGATAAAAGCTAGCCCATGGTGCACTATATAAATTCGTTATAGCAAAATTTATAAAATTCCCTAATGTAGGAATGGATGGATTTAAAAATCCTAAATAGCCAAGTGACTCAAAGATTAGAATTGAGATTCCGAAATGTAAAGGAATATAACAAACAACATTTTTGAACAAATAATTTGGCTCCAATTTCCGAGATACATGATTAGCGATTACTCTTGTAAAACTTGGAATAAGTCATGTCCCTATAGTTAACACTACACTCGCAGAAGTAGGATCATAAGTTGTTTCATTAACTATTATTATAATAATTATTGCTGGGAGGATATAGAAAAAGATCATACCTGCCATTATTACGGTATAAATTTTCCAATTAAATCTTCCAGCAAGATATCCAAATAGAATTCCCCCGCCTAAACCAACAATTACTGCTATACCACCTAATTTTAATGATGAAGGTATACTATAGACTATCCCAGCAGCAACATCATACCCTAATTCTGATTGACCAAGTGGATGCGCAGGAGAAGGTGGATTCCACGCTCCCGGTTGGGATTGTAATGCTTCCAGGAGGGTATAAGGAGTAAATATTTGAGGAACAATTGAAA
>JAEOTW010000330.1 GCA_016839655.1 Promethearchaeota archaeon
CTTCGAATTTTTCAGCCTTATCTTTTAAATTTTCTTCAGACATTAGAGTAAAAACTGTTTTTATAATTTTCTAATATTCTTATTATATAATTTTACTTTAAAAGCTTTAGTTACATAATATTACTCTTAAAGAATGTCCATTATAATCTTTAGTTTTTTAATCATATCTTTATTTGTTTTAGAAAATAACCTTATCATTGGTTCTTTTCCAATCGATCCTTTATCCCAAATGATATCTGGAATCTTTCCATCCTTTTCTATACTTTCTTTAATTAACCACTGCATAGTGGAAAATTCTCTCGTTTTTACGTCTTTTGGTTGATTTTCTCTATTTATTTCAACTAGTTTCAAGTCAGTTTTATTTTGAATTTCTTCTACTAATTCAGGTGTATATTTCATATTCATAACAAAATTAATGGAATTATCAAATTCCTTTGCTGTTAGTACTAACCTTGCGGTATGTTCAGCTACCCCAAATTTGATATTTCCCGCAGCTTTAGGAAGCCCATTAACAATTGTAATTCTACCATCAATTCCAGCAACTTCTTCTTTAGTTTTAGCGTTTCTTAAAGCACCTGCAATGTTTGTTCGCACTTCTGGGATCAATTTGCAGAATTTTTTTATTTTAATGAAATTATATATTTCATTAATCTGATGTATTACACTTAACTGTTCCTTAGAGTATACTGGTTCTGTGAGCTTATTGTTTTCCATCAAATCTATAAGTAATATAAATTTATTTAATTTATCGGTTAGTTATACAACTTCAGTTGGAGAATGTCTTATGATACAAATTGGAGATGTTACAATAAGCCCAACAAAAATCATTTGTTTGGGTACAAACTATATGGATCATGTGGAAGAAACAGGATTAGAAGTGCCAAAAGAGCCCTTACTCTTTCCAAAAACTCTGAATTGTTTAATAACTAACAATCAACCAATAATATATCCTAAATATTTGAATAATAATAGGAAATATAAACGGGTTGATTTTGAAGTAGAATTAGCGTTTATCGTTAAAGATAAATGCAAAGATATATCTTCTGATGATGCTTATAATCACATCTTAGGATATACCGTGTTTAATGATATAACTGCCCGTAAAATGCAAACTATGGATATAGTTTCACAGAAACCATGGTTTCGCTCTAAATCATTTGATACTTTTGGGCCTATTGGTCCTGTTATTAAAAAAGTAAATGAAATCACAGATCCTCATAATCTCAATATTGAATTAAAGGTAAATGGGGAAATTAAACAAGCTTCAAATACAAAACACTTGTTATTTAAGATTCCTGAGACTTTTGAATATATTACACAACTTTTTACAATGGAGCCCGGTGATATTATTGCCACAGGTACTCCTGCAGGAATAGGTCCAGTTGTTCCTGGAGATTTAATTGAAGCAACAATTGAAGGAATTGGTACTCTTACAAATAAAGTCATATTAGAAGGAGATGAAAATGAATTATGAAAATTGGTTCTACAGAAATAAAGCCCACGAAAATAGTTTGTATAGGTCGTAATTATTTAGAACATGCTAAAGAATTAAATTCACCTGTACCTACTGAACCTGTTTTTTTTGTAAAGACAATAAATACGCTCATAACAGATGGGAAACCTATTATATATCCCAGAATTCTTTATGAAAGTAAGGAGTTCAATCAAGTGGACCATGAAGTCGAGCTAGCTTTTATACTTTCAAAGAGATGTAAAAAAATCTCTGCAGATAAGGTTTTTGATTATATTCAGGGATATTCAATATTTCTCGATATGACCGCAAGAAAAATGCAGATTTTTGACCGAAATAAAAATTTACCTTGGTATCGTAGTAAGAACTTTGATACGTTTTCAGTCATTGGTCCTCGTATAGTTCCTCCAAATGAGATTGAAGATCCTCATAATCTAAAGATAGAATTAATTTTGAATGAGAAAACACAGCAATCTTCAAACACTAGTTATATGATTTTTAAAATTCCAGAGATGATTGAATATCTTTCAAGTTTTCTAACCCTTGAAAAAGGAGATATCATCGCAACTGGTACACCAAGTGGAGTTGGACCTATTCAACCAGGAGATGTTATTAAAGCATCCATAGAAAAAATTGGTACTATCACCCATGAAGTTATTTTAGAAGAATAGAGCTGTTGACCAGTTTTAGAAATTTCACAGTTTTAATCTACAAAATGCCACACATATATAAATTTGTATTTTATTATTTACCTTAAGACAAAACAATATCAAAAATGGAAAAGAAAGTATTAATTGCTTCAGAATCAGCATTTCGAAGGATTTTACTCTCTGAAATACTTGGGTCTCACAAGAATATAAGAATAGTCGGTCTAGTAAGGAATGCTAAAGAAGCAATAGAAAAAATTGAGAACCAAAGTCAAGATGCTCTAATTTTAGATATTGAATTTGAGAATGAAGATTGGTTTAGTCAATTTTATCCAATGATGGAAACCTTTCCAATTAACACTATTGTCTTAAGTGATAAAAATCCTGAA
>JAEOTW010000331.1 GCA_016839655.1 Promethearchaeota archaeon
CGTTAGCATTTGGATTATATTTAGTAGGTTCGATCTTAGATCTATTTCTCGCTCTATTTATTTTAGGATTCACAGGTCTTGCGTTAGGCATATTTATCAGCACTCTAAGTAAAACTAAGACGCAAGCAAACCAACTATTTTTAGCTACATTTTTGGTTTTAGTTCTTTTAAGTGGAATATTCATTCCCATTGATGCTATGCCAATTTATTTGCAGGTTGTTGCCTATATCCTTCCGTTATCTCACGGGGACCCGCTAATAGAAAGTATAATTACTAAAGGAAAATCAGTATTTGGTTTTGACTTTTTTACGTTATTATGTGTAAGTTTAGTTTTGGTAGCCTTATCATTCATAATATTCCAAAGAAGGAAATATGAGGTGTAACATGGAGTTTACTGAATTGACAGAAGAAGCAATGGTATCGATATTTATCTTGTCTATCTATATAATTATGGTAATGGCCAAGGGTTACTCGGACGCCATAAAACCCTATGTAACAAGAAAAAATTTTTTTTAGCGAACATAAAAAATTGATAAGATCAAAACGAAGTTCTGAAAAATGAAGGAGTGAAACCGATTTTTACTTACAAAGGATTAAATACTTGGTTTAAAGTTTAAAAATAAGTGAGAAGACTAAATATATCCAAAAAGAGGTGTTAAAATTGGTAGAGGAAAAATTCGAGTTCTCTAGATTCAGTCGGTTGTTTAAAAATGGAAGCATCTCTGAAATCACTCGAGTAATAGACGATGGAGCGTTGGACACCCTTGATTTAGAAAGTTTAAATGCCATCTATCAAGTATTTAGAGAACGGTTTAGCGTCCCTATTGGAAAGGATAATAATAAATTTTTTAACCCCGTTTCAATATTTCACATAACTGATTCAAGTAACGATCCACTTCTCGTCGTAAAAAGCTTTTCTGATAAAGGTATCTCACAAGCAAGAAAAGATCTTATTGGAAGTATCCTAGGAAGATTATTAAGTGGATCAATCGAAGAATGTATTTATTTATGGGAAATGGGCTATTTGAGATATCTGGGGGACGAGTGTTTAATGGTTAATGGTATGAGTTCTAGAGCTGGTTCGACTTTAAATAAGATTTTGAATTCTTCAAGTGTTAAGAGCGCTGAAGAACATCGACGAGATGCCGTTAAACCACTCGAAAATCCACGAAATACTTCCGAAAATATCACCAAACGGATCGTTTAGAATACTCAAAAAAATAAAACTTGACATCTATAATCTTTCTAAACATAATTATTTAAATTCTTAAGAAATCTTTCAGTGATGTTCCGAAATTACTAGATGTTCTAGTAAGCTATTTAAAGAACAAAAAGCAAAATATGAAATGACAGAAATTTTTTAATTTTTGATAGAATCCAGAATTTTAGAAAAATAGATAAAGATGACATTTTGTAGAAAATGTGGTAATAGGCTCCAAGTGGAAGATACATGTCCTTATTGTGATAAAATAAAGAGTATGAAACTCAGCAATTTTAAAAGAGCTGAGAAATTTTATAAACAAGGATTAAAATTCTTTAATTTGGGGGGACTAAAAGACGCTATTCTAAAATTAAATAAGGCTCTTAAGATTTTCCCTGAATTTACGGAAGTTTTGGCAGACAAGGGAGCGATCCTCATAAGACTCCAACGATATGAAGAAGGATTAGATGCATTGAATAAAGCTTTGGAATATAAACCAAATTACACGATTGCTCTTACGAATAAAAAATATCTTTCAAACCAATTAAAAAATAAGGGTATAGATATTAAAATCTTAGAGAAAAAAGGAAAAATTGAAATAAACTGCCACAAATGTGGAAAGCAAGTATTCTATGGAGAAAATTATTGCTATGCATGTGGTACGCAAATAGGAAAAATTGAGGTAGCTGATGAAAAAGTTTGTGAGATTTTTTTAGATTTAATATACAATGAAAAGTTCGATCAAGCGATTAAATGCTTAGAGAACCAAATCTATCCTTTAGTGGCCCAAGGGCATGCTTTTGGAAAAGTTAATCCTATGAATAAGTTTGTATCAATCAAATTTACCGCTGAAAAGGAAAATCACTTAATAAAAGATGAGGATAATTTAATCAAGTTTCAATCTGGAAAATATAATTGGAAGTCGTATATACCTAAAGGAAAATTTGTTAAAATCTATAATGGTCTATACTGGTCTCATAGTTATACCGTTCTCTCTATGAATGAATTGGAGAGGAAGTTTTTTCATAGAGATGAGTTAGTTAAATTCGTCCTTAAAAATTTCTTTAGTACCACAAGACTTTTCCACCACCCTATTTTTGGTGAGGTGTCGCAACCAAATGAGAAAATGCTGATAACTGCTATAGATACGCCGAAAGAATCAATTTCAATCTTTAGGAGTGAAAAAATTACGGTGTATGTAACTGAACAACACCCAGGACTTCGTCTTCAAACAATTAAAGCAATGATTAAACATAACATTGAGAATATACCCATGAATTGGATACTTAAAGAAATTATGCACGTTGCACACCTTCGAGATAGTGACATCAAGGACTTATTAGCAGAGAAAAAGGAGCAATCGGGTAAAGAGTGGGATGAACAAGATGCAATTATCGAGATAGCGTTGGAACGAGGAGTCGACATTAGAAATAAAACTTTAGATGACTTTATTGAAGAGGTAGATTTTAACTCTGTTCCATTGAGTGATTTTTATCCGATTTTTGAGAGTGAGAATCGAGAAATGGTTGATGAGCAAAAAAAAGTTGAATTATTTGAGAAAATTGGTGATAAAATTGATGTTTCAGATAATTTTGCAGGGCTCCTAGACTTAATTACACATTCTAGGGATCCTCGTGATTATCAAGCAGATAATCCACTTGATTATCGACATGGAATTTTGTTAAATTTTTACTCAAAAGTTTCTAAAAATTATCCAGAAGTATTGATTGAAAATTTTCCAGAAATACTCGTAACTAATCGCAAATTAGTATCTGCCGCTCAAATAATGACATTTGAAATAATCATTCACCGAATAAAAAACACAGATATAATGAAAAAGCATTTTAACTCCATCGAAGACGAATTTAAAAAGCTTCTGGAGTTTTTTTACAGTCTACCTTATGATTCAGTAAAATATTTTCATTCTAAAAGTGATTTATTTACTCGTTTAAAGACCATCATTAGTGGAACTGATTTGTTACAAAGTGATATTCCCAATTTCTCGAAACTAATTAAATATTATCCTTCTTATAAAGATGAAGAATTACCTTTAGTAAAAGATTTCGATTATTACTCCCAACCTGGGGGAGAACCACTGATTGATTATACTTTAAAAAGGATTGAGACTTTTGAACTGAATTTTTTATTATCTCTATACGGCGTAATAAAAGGTCAAAAATTGATGGAAGTTCAATATAAATCTTTAATAACTATTTTCGATAGGTTATTAGATAAGTTTGACGAAATTCAAAGGGATGATGATGCCTTTACACTTTTTTCTATGTTTTATGAGGCTCTAAACCGTGAAAAATCTGCTGCCACCCAGGAAACATTGTTGAAAAAGATATCAAAATTTACTAAAAATCTATCAATTATAGAGGAAAAATATCCCGAAATGTGGGAAGAATACGATAGATGCAGTAAAGATCAATCAAATGAACTTTTAAGTGATTTATTTATTTATTTCACTAGGAACGGTGTAATTGAAAAAGTATTATTTCCTCCCCGAGAATGGAAAGAAGGTCCTGAATTTTTAGATTTATTGGAGAGTAAAATTCCAAACTTTGCAAAATTAATCGAGCCAATCTCATGGGACGAGTCCACATTTGGACTAGGTAAATTTGCTTTACTATCTCTAACTGATTTGGTAGAGGGAAATCCCCTAACGGAGGAGCAGTGGTCATATCTAGTATTCTTATCTGAAATGATGATAGATAATTTTTATAAAATTCAATTGGATAAAGATTCTATCCAATTATTTAACGCCGTCTCCTCGTTTGTGAAGATTTTATTACAAAAAAAACCTGAGCTTATAAAGCAGATATTTATTAACAAAATCTTGCTTTTCACTGCCAATCTAAACGCACTCAAGAATCGATTTCCTAAGGAATGGAATGAATCTCTTAATCATTCTTAATCATTTGATATAAAAAATTAAAGTTGATTTAGTAAAACGAGTTGAAACGGTTATGTTTATCGGAGTGGGAGAGTCAGAACCAAAGACGAAAGGATTTTTTAGAAATTTGAAGCAATTCGAGCGAAAGAGGGGTATTCTTATCGGAGTTTTGATTTCCTTGGGTATATTTATGATTATCAGTTCTATAATCTCGGGAGTATTTTATATGGTGTACGAAGTGAGTGAGGTCGGTTGGATTTTTTTCAGTAGTTTAGTAGCTTTCGCTTTTTTATTTGGAATTGCAGAGATGTATTACTCCTACGGACCAATTGATAGCCTAATGAGGAAAGGGGATAAATGCCAGAAGAACGGTAAAACTGATTTACACCTCATACGAGGTGTAAGATGGAGATTACGGTAAAGGCCAAGGATTACTGGGGCGCCACAGAACTCTATTATATCTATCGTTCTCCTCCTTCTTTTGAGAGCGTTTCTTTGTCTTACATTTTTTCTTCTTTTTTCCCTCACCCATAATACTACCTATTGACTCGGATATTAATAAATCTATTGGGATACCTACCAATTTGTTCTCACCTTATCTTAATACCTTAGTACCTTCATCTAGTAAATTTTGTCTTACCTAAAAGTTATTCCCACAGTCCTTGCAATAATCTACGGTGTAATCGTTCGCCTGACCGCACACCGCCGCTAAAATCTTGTTACCAACCATAGTTACTAACTGTTCGAACCCAATCTATTTAAAGAAAAAGTAGAAATGCGCGTGACTAGAATTTTTTAGACAATTTATTGGAACTTCTATAAATCCTATTTACCGTTTTTATTAAATTTTTAAAGGAGATATCCAATAGAAAATGAAACTTTTTTGAAACTATCGAAAGCTCAATTATTTATCAAATTATGCTTCTACTTTAAAATAATCGGTTAGAATCTACCTTCAAATTGTTATGACAAAAAAGTATATTAATAATGTTTGCAAATTTGTCTATAACACGAAATCTAATATTTTTAAAAAAAGTGTAAATACTATGAATTCAAAAAAAATAAGAAGTTTGTTAATAATCGTAGGAATTCTTTTAATGTCTATACCTTTTGATTACTCTCTACCCAATAATAGCGTTCCAGATAACGAAACAGGTCTAAAACCGAAACCTAGCAATGGAGCTCAGTTAACATTACTACATTCGTACGATTTTGAGGACAACACTGTTGGGGAGGATCCTTTTGGCACGACACTATGGGTGAAATTTAAACACACTTATAATTTGAATGAAAATTTGACAACCCCGGATAATGACCTGAATAATATTAAACAAAGAATGGAGAATGATGATATCCTTCAAATTTATCCTAAAATCATAAAAGAAATCATTGAAAAAAAAAGGATTTAATGAATTTATAGTAAAAGAAGTAGCAGAAGCAATTGGAAAAAGTACAGTTAATGTGTCTAGAATATTAAGAGAAAAATTAGAACCAAGTGGTTATGTTAAAGTTAAGAAATCTGCAATTATTACCAAGAAGCGAGGTAGTACAAAAATCTATTATTTGTCGAAAAAGAAATGAACTTAAAACATAAAGGATCTACATATTTATTAAATCATTATTGTACTATCTTTTAAAGAATAATATCTGTATTAGGTGTATAATGGAAAATTCTGAATTATTTGAAAATGCAATGGTTCAAGTAGAGAATTTAAATGTTAAATTCGGAAAAAAGCAAATAGTTTATGATGTATCTTTTCGGGTTAATAAAGGAGAAATCATAGGGTTATTCGGGATCTCTGGTGCCGGTAAAACTACAATCATTAGAGTCTTAACATGTCAAATTGAAGCAAAAAATTGGACTGGAAATGTCCTAATTACGGGTTTAAGTCCGAAGAAGAAGAAAAACCACCCTCGAATTTTGAATAATATTGGTTATGTTCCTCAACTAGAATTATTAAATCTATATTTTGAGTTAGATCCAATGGCCAATGTCGAAGTTTTTACTTCTACTTACGGTATGGATAAGAAGGATGCAAAAAAAATTGCTGAGAAATTATTCAAGATATTAGACATTCCTGAAGACACATGGAAAAAAAGAGTAAAACGAATGAGTGGTGGGGAAAAAAAGAGATTATCCATGGCGATTGGTTTAATTCACAACCCCAGTGTTCTTTTCCTTGACGAGCCGACTACACTATTATGTTGTTTAAACTAATAGAGTTTTAGGCGTTGATGCATCGAAGCGTTACGACATACTAAGTTATTTAAAGAAACTGAACCAGCAATTAAATACAACAATGTTTATAATTACGCACGATTTAGAAGCAGCATTAATATGTGATAAAACAGCAATTCTAAGAGAAGGAAAATTACTTGAATTTGATACTCCTCAAAACTTAATAAACTCACTACCAAGTAGAGGCTTAGTAGCAAGAATCTCAATTGAAAATTTAAACCAAATTAAAATAAATACGATTCAGAAGTATGCTTCGATTAAAAAAGTATTACGAGTTGGAAATGAAACTATAGAGGTATTAATGGATGATTTTGAAGAAAATTTGCCTAAATTCATGAAATTCTTATTTGAAAACGAGTTTAAAGTTGTTTCTATGAGCAGAGACATCGCTAACTTTAGACGATACTTTCAAATTAGAATTCAAGAAGAAGAAGAGAAAGAATTAGCGCAAAATCAAATCGAATTAGTAAGCAATGGTGGTTCTCAATAATAAAATTAAGCCGTAAAAATAAAAAATGGATTAAAAGGCTTATTATATTCACCTTATTAGTCGGAACTCCGATCTTATCTTTAGTCTTATTAAATGTTCGCTGGACTTATTATATTAGTGAAAAGGATGTGGCTCAAACTAAAAATTTGGCAGCTCGTTTTACAAGTACACATCACAATTATATGGGTTTATTTGTAGAACCGGAGATAGATTCAAATTATAGAGCAATTGACTCAATCAATTATTCCTTTTCAAGTATTTATGCTCCTGAGTTAATAAATCCTAATAGTAACCCTAATTTAGAATATTACTTTCGCGATTTCTTCTTTGATTATATATTTGAAAAGCAAAATATCGATGGTTCCTATTCAGATA
>JAEOTW010000059.1 GCA_016839655.1 Promethearchaeota archaeon
AATGTCCTGTTTCACCGTTTCTTTATCCCAACTCTTATCCTAAGATTGAACTAATGATAATCAGGTGAACTGAAGTGGTTGACTTATTCGGATTGATAAACCTAGTTGACTTTTCAATCATATCAGCGGCTCTGGGCGTACTGGTTGGAGTCGTTAACTCAATATTCGCTAGCAGAAGGGCGGAAAAGCAGAGGCAGACTGAGATCGAGACGAGGCAGGCACAGTTGTTCATGGACATCTACGGTCATTTTCGAGACCCAGAGTTTCAAACGGCCTATCAAGAGATTATGAATAAATGGGAGTGGGAAGACTACGACGAATACGTTGAAAAATATTGTCAAGTTCACGATGTGGGCGTAAAGAAGTTCTTCTATCACAGGTTCTATAGTGGTGTCGCCATACTAGTGGCTAAAGGGTTGATCGATACAGCTTTGATCGGCGAGCTTGTGGGAGGCAATGTATCTGTGGTTTGGGAAAAATTCAAGCCCATGATCGAAAGGCGGAGAATCGATCTTAACCAACCTCTTCTTTGGAAGGATATCGAGTTTCTATACAACAAATTCAAACCTTTGAAACGCTATGAAATCTATGAACTTGAGTAAAAATCTTTTTCACCCCCCTATTTTTCTTATATTTCTAGAATCAGCATATGAGTGGTTTCAAGAATAAAGTAAGAGAGAGGATAAAAGGAAAGACGTCGTCTCTGAGGAGCGTCCTGATGGCTTCCTCAACCTCTCGCCCTTGACTCCTCGACAGAATCATTCATAACGCATCGAAAAATATCGATATTTTATCAACTCGATGAAGTGTTTTTATAAAAATGTTGAGTAAAATACGGCATTTTCCAACTATTTTTCAAGATTAGAGCTTAGAAGCGTTTAGAATCAACATTAGAGGATTTAAAGGGGGTTTTTGTATAGATTGACGCTCAGAACCGCGTCTACCGTCCGCGAGGCGTGTTTCGTTGGCTATGCTGTTGTGAATAGTAAGTCTATTTGTCCTTACTGCGCGCGCAATTTTTATTTGTTTCAGAAAATAACCATTATTTGGTGTATATCATGCCTCTTATAGAAATTACATTGAGGAGCGGCAAAATAACCAAAGAACAACAGCAACAAATTGCAGAAGCAGTCCAGAAGACGCTTGTTAAGGAGTTAGAGGAGATAATAGGTAGAACTCCTAGGTGTGTTGTTATTGTAAGAGAAGCCTCTCTTATGGAGCTTTATGAATAGTGAGACTAAGCGTACTTGCTCTCTATTTCCTTTATTTTTTCTTGCATTATTGCGCGCGTGACTTTCCCGTGTGCGTCGTTTTCTCGTTGGCTATTCTGTTGTGAATAGTCCTCTCTCTGTGTCTGCTCGCCCGCGGCGCAAATAGATCAATAACCTATATCCTTAACCACGAAGGGTTCGAAGGGTACGAAGGGTACTAGAGAAAATATTTAGTCAGTTTTTATCATTAAACGGCGTGCCCAAAAAAAAAATGGGGAGAAGAATAAAGTCCTCTTTTCTATTCAGGTTGTTGTCTAGTGTAGGCTCTCAGCGACTCGTAGTCCCCCAATTCTATTTCATCAAAGATGCCGACCAGCTCACCATCTTGGTAGTATAGAATTATTGAGAGTTGCCCCGTCAGGAGCTTGTAGTATGAATCGGATTCACCTTCGTAGGATTCTTTGATCATATCTTGTAACTTGTCGTGGAACTCATCTTCGACGACTTTCTTAGCCTTGGGCCATTGCTTCTTCTTATCCATCCTGTCACCTCCTTACGTTTCTGTAGATGCACACACGGGATGGACTACTCGCCGAATTTGCTGGAAAATTCATTTAACGTGCGTGCAAAATGGCGTTAAAATATCAAAACAAGAAAATATCTCAACACATTGTTTGCACAGCAGGCTAACTAATATGAGGGTCATTAATTAGCTTTGTTTTGCCCCATTATTGTAAACTTTCACGATACGTGTAAAGATGATTTCAAAAGCGCGCGCGCGCATTTACCTATGCCCCCCCCGCGCGCAGGCATACAAGTCTCGATCCAGAGCCACCATAATCATACCTGTTAATGTCATCAATATCGAGATAGACTCTTTTTCCATCAATAAACTGTCTTAAAATCTCAGTGGCCTCATAGTAGCCGAACTCATCTCTTTCAGGACAGTCTACATCAGCCAGCCTGATCCAGTCACCAGCAGAGGTCTGGAAAGTGTCTCCGTCCTGAATGTGAGACACATAAGTTATCTCCTCAAATTGAGGTGCGGAAGATTGAGTAAACACATAGTAAACCGAAAAGGAGACCGTTAAGAAAATTAAAGTCGAGAAAACGCCTTTAAGAACTATTTGCCTCATCAGATTAGAATTATCCTAACCGTTGTATAAAGGCAAGTGCGCGGGTAATCGCGGAAAGCAACCGACTAAAAATTTAGATTGCGCTAAACGCGCCAAATTAATACAGCGGTTAGAAGTTTGATTAAAGTCCCATAAATAATCGCCATTCAGGGACTAAACCATGCACTCAATACGACATAACAATTCGTAAAAATCGTTTATCAAGTGACATCATATTAGCTCTAATAGAATGTACTGTTATCAAATACTCGTCAGCGAGCCAATCAACAAACGTGTGCATTTTTACTGGACTCTCTAATACATATTAATCCCTTTCTTGGGAATGTTTTTATTAGTGAATATTTAAACTTGTAATTGATGTACAGATCAGATTTCCTTGTTCTTTACGATGAATCCCTTCAAAGGATTATCGGAATACCATATTTTTTAGTACATAAAGAAGAAACACTTGATTTTGTAGAACTTAAAAATAAAATAGAAGGACAAGTAATTGAAGATACAGTAGATATAAATATGGAATACGAAGAACTAGATGAAGTAATAGTACCTGATGTATTTGTTGAAAATAATAAATTGATATTATTAAATTCTATTGATGACATCCACATTCAGTCAGATACATTATTTGGTAGAATTATTGTAGATCACATTTCTCGTGTTTTATATAGAAAAAATAACATATTGATTGTACAAACAAGTTCACATAGATTTCAAATTATTAAGGATGATATTTCAGGTTCCTATTTTTTGATTATTTATTCTCCACGAGGTAAATATAAAAAAATATTAAAGATATTAGGTAATATGTTTTATAATGCTGGAATTGTTGTAGTTCCGTCAATATTAGACGCCAGAAGGATAGACGAAATATATAAAGATTTAACAGGTGATTTACTTGATACGACTCTTGAAAATTTTCCATCATCTAAAATAAGTAAGAAAAGGATTTTTGGTAAAGGGTTTCAAGATGATGTTGATTATTTAAGAGATTCTAAGGCTGGTTCTGTATATCAACATAGATTTGCTTATTATGAAAAATATGATGATAATAATATTGTAGTATCAATCTCTGGTGATGGTTTATTAAGATTTTTTAATAACATTAGCTATAAATATTTTATTAATTTTATGAGAAAATATGTTCTCCATAGATTAAGAAAGTTAGAGAAAGGGCCATTTTTGATTCCTTTAGAGAGTTTTATATTGTCAAGTCTTGAAGATGATGAAGAAATTGAAAAAATTATATCAGAATAGTAATATGAGAGGTTAGATTGTGTCTTTTAACATAACTTTTATTTGGGGTTCTATTTTTACGTTATTATCTATAATATTTATTAAATTCATTAAATGGATAGCTGAAAAATTTTATAATCGAATAATATTTAGTGTTTTAGATAATATTTGGGATTTAATAGAACGAAAAATTAAAATATTTTTATCTAGGGAGAGAACTATAAAATTGGAGTTATTATTTAGTTTATCATATTTTGAAGATAATGTTGATAATGTAAAACATAATATCATTAAAAGTTTTCAAGAAATACCAAAAAAATTTGATAAGAAAATACTTATATCTGATGGAACATGGTCTAATGATAATACATTAACAAAACAAAACGTTTCATATGAAGGAATCAAATATGAGTATGAAATCCAAATAAAAACACTATTAAATTCTAATAATGTTATGTTAGAAAAAGAAGAAAATATGCTGTTGAAATCAGATAGTCTACTAACTAAAATAATTTATGATACAAAATATAAATATCTTGATGATTCATTAAATACACTAAGTGCTAATATTACTATCGTAAAAGAAATATTCAACTATTATTTAGATGTCAGAAACTATGGTAAAGGAAATTTAATAATATCTCCCATAAATCCAAAATTTAAAATAGATAATTTCATTAAACCAAGCAAAGGTAAAATTGGTATAAATTTGGAGATGGGTACAAATATTGTTATTAATTTATATGAAGATAAAGCAGAAATAATATTTCCTAATCTTCTAATTGATCACACTGTTATGCAATATCTTAATGAAATTATTCTATACTACTATCTGTAATCATCTAGATAATAATTAAATGATCTGAATACTTTCGTCATAACTTAACACCGCACTTAGGGCACTTAGAAGGTGGATTCAACCTTGAGTGGGGTCTTCTAGAATTCCAGATGTATCCACAATCTGAATACCTGAAGGTTTTCCAGAGACCTTTCACCACCTTTTGGGCTAACTTCATTTACACGCGCCGCGTGGGTAAAAAGTCGATAAATATTTCTGTATCTTTCAAGATTCATACATATGATATGTTTATTTCAAAGATTGGAGTTACTAACTTTAAATCATTTGATGAAATCGAGGTGCCCTTATCTAATTTTAATGTACTTATCGGAGCTAATGCTTCAGGGAAATCAAACTTTGTAGAAATTTTTGAATTTTTAGACGATGTTTTTACTTTGGGTCTAGATAATGCTATTTCATTGAAAGGAGGTAGGGATTTTATTAGAAATGTTAATATTGGATTTGATAAAACTTTACGAATAAGTGTTGAAATAAATTGTGAAGGAGATGAAATTAATACATTATTAATAAAAAGGATTGAGGATAGGAGGGATAATAATATTAATGGCTCGAAAGTGAGAACATTGTTTAGAATTACTAGGAAGAGATATAATTATAAAATATATAACATCAAATATGATTTTGAGATATATTTTTTGAAGACTAGAAAAGATTTTAGAGTAGTATCTGAGAACTTAAGTTGTGAAGGAAATATATATGAGTATGCTAGAGGTAAAATGTCTATAGAAAAAGATGTAAGGGATTCTATAGGTATGGGTTATTTAAATATTACTAGAATGGAGACTAAATTAAATGCAATATTTAATACCGATATAGAAGATTTGGAATTAAGTTTTTCTAATATAATTCCTGATTTTACTAGTTATTTAAAGCTTGTTCGAGGGGTAACTAAGAAAAAACTATTTTTAGAATCAGAGTATATGCCATCTTTTGTATCTAGTATAAGGAGTTTTTTTAGAAGTATTTCAATATATAATATTGATCCTAGATTATCAAAGATATCTGCGCGTTTCACGGGAAAAAATGAATTAGAACTGGACGGTAATAATTTAGTAATTGTATTAAAAAATTTATTAGAGAATAAAAATCAAAAAGAAGATTTTTCACTGCTATTGAGAAGTACATTACCTTTTATTGAAGATTTGATGATAGAGAGATTTTCAGATAAAACCCTTATAGCTAGTATAAAGGAGAGATATTCAAAGAAAAAATATTTTCCAGCATCACTTATGTCTGATGGTACAATAAGTGTATTAGCGTTAATAATTATTTTATATTTTGAGGAAAAAAAACTAATATTAATAGAAGAACCTGAAAGAAATATACATCCTTCATTAATATCAAAACTTGTAAATATGATGAAAGATGTAAGTAATAAAAAACAGATAATTATAACAACTCATAATCCTGAAATAGTAAAATATGCTGGCTTAGATAATTTATGTTTAGTAAAAAGAGATAAAAATGGATATACAAGTATTAGTACAGTATACACCATTAAATATTTAAAAACATTTTTAGAAGAAGAAATTGGAATAGAAGAGTTATTTGTGGATAATCTATTGAGGTAAACTATTTGTCCGATACAATATATGTATTAATGGAAGGTGATAGAGACTTAGATTATTATGAAACATTAATAGAACCAATATTAAATAATAAATATGACCAAGTAATACCGTATAAATATATACAGAAAAAAAAAGAAAAAGTTAATAAATATATAAAAGTCATAAAAAAGATAAAAGCAGATTATTATGTTTTAACTGACATGGATGAATCAGAATCTGTAGAAGATGCAATACAAAAAATATTAAATAGAATGGATAATTTAATAGATAAAAATAATGTGATTGTTGTTATTAAAGAAATTGAATGTTGGTATATTGCAGGTATGCCACAATCATTTATCGAAAGATATGATATTAATTTAGATATTTCAAATACAGAAATATATGAAAAAGAAGATTTTGATTGTATTATTCCTACCAATATGTCTCATGTGATTTTTTATACTAGAATTTTAGAATTATATGATTGTAATAATGCGATTAAAAGAAATAATTCTTTAAAATTTTTTTACGACTTGATAAAATAAAAGCCTTCCCGATTACGCCGCGCAGATCACCCCGATTATGGGAGTCGGGTGTTAACATGGCAAAACCTACAATATTGGTAGATTTCCCCTGACCTTTCGACAGTGTTGGGGCGTGGCGCGTCGACGCAATTAGTCTGTAATTAAAACCCAACACGCTTACCTACGCCCCCCTTAGATTTTAATATCCCTGATATCCTTGACTTTTCCTAGCTTCACTTTGTCTCTTCTTTGACCGAAGATCAACTCTCTGATATCTTCACGAGCATTCGCCATAGAGGGTTGATCCTTCTCATCATAGGCGATTCCTCGCGATCCTTCTGTTCTCGTCTGTAAATCCCGATAAGCTTCCCACAAGAATTGAATCTGGTCTAGCGATAGCGAGCCTATCTTGTCGATTGTGTTCGCGTTGAATGTCTCGTCGCACGTCGAGAGCATCCATAATTGCTTGGAAATCCGCTCATATTCGGCGCGCTTTTCCGCAAGTTCATACTGGATCGCCTCGAAGTCGGCGCGATCCACCACCATTTTCCCTTTAGCAACTATCAGTTCCTCCATAGCGAGAAAATCAACCTCAGTTAACTGAACATCGACGGGATGGTTTTCGTCGGCTTCGACCTCTATTGAGAACTCAAAGCTTGGTTCGAAAGTTGCCCCTTCGACTGCTGGAAAAAGTACAAGAGACAATTCCTTTACGGTGATCCCATTAAGTTTCTTCAACGCCTGACCATCAAGCGCGATATTCTCAATATCCTGAACGTGTAAGCCCACGCTCACGCTGTTAACTAGACCCCTTCTTATCTTCTCCGCGATCTCCTCGTCAACGATCTCGCCCTTGAATTTCACTAGCGAATTTTCTTGCCACGCCGATGTTACTGATCCACAAACATCTCTAATGCTGTGACTGTGATCGATTAGAAAGGGTGCGCCTTCAAGCGTACGGGTAACGTTTTCAAGCTCACCATCAGGAATAAAAACCCCCTTATTGGCAATGACCCCGCTCCTGAAGGCGACACCCTTGACGCGAACGCCACTCGTAATGCTGTCGTCGTCTCCATCTTGAAGTGTAATAAGATCGTTGTACGTTAGAATGACATTCCTACTCATTTCCTGCCTCTACTTTTCTGGGTCTTCCCACTGGCCTTTTCTTGGTACGCTCGTCTAGCTCTTCTACCCGTCTCTCTAATTCCTCAACTGCCTTCAGAAGTTCGCTCAATACTAGGAAGACCTTCCTTTTGCCAATTACCGAATAACCCCCGTCTCTTCCTCCGTGCTTATTTGCGAGATTCCTGATTTCCAGTTTTAAGTCATCCCTATTCATCAAATTACCATCCCTGCTGGTTCTGGTCGTTCCTCAATGTCGAATGCAACCATGTGGAATTTTACTGCATAGTTGAATACCTTATCCTTTGATTCCTCATCTAGATTCTTTACAGCTCCAAATGCTGTTATGAGTCGGTTGATAGCCTCACTCTCATCTTTTGTCCAGTTCATTTGAAATCACCTAGAGATTGACGCCTCGCAGCCTGTCTTTGAACTCCTTTATTTCGTCCTTGTTGGATTCTCTATCGGAAAGCAGAAAGTCGTATCTTCTATTCTGGACATCTGCGTAAAAGTTCCTGATTCTTCTCAGTCTGTTGCCCCCGCGTTCGTTGATGTGAGCTAGTATGAAATCTGGGGTTATCGATTCGATTTTTTCGTCCTCATTCATTTTACGCATAGTTTTAAGGCTTTTATTCATACCCTGCAAGAAGTCTAACTTATCACTCATAGATAGAGATATCCACTTTTTCTCATATTTTATAGCCTCGAATAAATCTACTAGTTTTCTATCGTAATCATATCTAATCATATCTAAAGTTGCACTAATAATAGTGAGTATCCTGTAGTTATTAAATGTTTCTATTATAACTAACACTTTATTATAGATTTTTTTATAATTTATTCAGCAGTATCTTTTACCACCATATGTTATTGCGCGCTTTGCATGTAACTGCGCGCAATTATTACGAAGGCTACTACACAGAAATTTCGCAAGGCCTCCGCCTGCACCGTGCGGCTCTTATTGTTCGTCGTTCACGGCGTATATGAGAAAAAGATAATCTGTATATCCTAGTACCCTTCGAACCCTTCGTACCCTTCGCTCCATTCAGCGATATTAACTCAATGCGATTTCAACAATCACACTACCAGCCACTCCCGAAGCTCCGACTATACAGTATGCCGTATGGCGCCGCCTGAAAAAGCCCGAAAGAGAAAATGAAGCTCAAATCCTAATACTTATACAAATATCCAGACTAGCTGGTCAACTCCAACTGGTTAACACCAACCTCTTATATTATACATAACAGGATTCTTGTCCTTTGTTAAAAAAAGGGGGAAACAAGCCCCTTCCTGACGAAATACTCAAGAAGAGCTGTTTCTACCATTTGGG
>JAEOTW010000332.1 GCA_016839655.1 Promethearchaeota archaeon
CAATGCTCTTTTTGCCATGGTATAGATTAATTTGTCAATATCTTTGGATTCTCCAAATTCATCTGTGATAATATCGACAAGATTACCCCCGCTAATTTCTGATACTCCCGTTATGATTTGTCTTAAATTTTCAATTTGGCTTAGGGATCCAGAAAGTAAATAACAAATTTGTGCTCCTTCTAAAACAGGAGTATGTCCGTTAAAGAAAGCTCGATCTAAATATTGTTTATAACGAGAAGTAAAGTATCTGTCTGTTAGAGTTAGAGCATATACGATAATATCATTATCTGCTAATTTATTTCGGATAAAATCTGAAAATCCATCATTATAGAAACATTTATTATCATAACCACAAGCCAAACAACTAATGCAACTTCCCTTCATATCGATGTTTTCAATATTATACACAGTTATTTCATTTTTAAACGAAGATTTAAACTTCCCTATCATCTTGCTTAGGTTTGACATATCATTATTATTATCTGTAATAATGATGATTTTAGTTCCATTACTATCAAGTTTGTGCTCTTCTGAAACCTCACTTGGAGAATATTCGATATTAGTTCCATATGTGACAGGATTGAATCTTTTTGGTACGGGTGTATGATTTTCAATAGCTGTTAATATGTTCTTAAAGAATGTAAAGAATGTTTTTCTTTTTTTTATATTATAAAAATCAAAAGAATTGTTAGAAAAAAACCCAAAATATCTCATATTTAAATCTTCTATGATAGCATGCATATAATCAAACGCAGTGTGATCAAAGAAATTCATCGAGGTGCTTATAACTCCTGAAACTTTGTCTTTCAACATTTCACCTGCATCATTTTCAAATAATAACTCAATAAATTTCTTTAACTGTGCAGGAACTAGAAATACGTAAACAGGAAAACACCATAAAATACCATCAGCAGAAATCATTTCTTTTAGGATATTTTGAAACGTTTCTTCCTTAATTTTCATGTTATTTAATTTTTGTCCAATGTTTATCAAGTTAAATTCTACATGCGGAAACATTTTCTGAGCATAGTAAATGTATTGCATTGTAAAGCTTAGCTTATTGCCTTTTGGACTTCCGTTTAATACAACAATTTTCATAAAATTACCCCTAATCCTATATTGAGTAAGGATTAATAGAAAATAAAATTTACTATTGTAAGGTGATAAAAAATTACTGGTCGATTTTACCGTTCTTTTCATTCTTCATTTGATTCATTTACTATTGTTTGGAAAGAAATTGATTCAAAAACACAGATTACGCGAATCTTTCTTAGTGATCCTGAGTTAAATTCAGATGGGAAAGTTTTAAAAGCAATTAATTTGATTAAAAAGAAATCTTCTCCATCGATTGAATTGTTAGGTGAACGGATTCAGAAGTTTTTAAAAGGTGAAGATGTGAAATTTGATTTACAATTAATTGATTTTGATCAATGCACAGAAATTCAAAAAAGAGTACTTCTAGCAGAATATAGGATTCCGAGGGGCTATATTAGTACATATAAACGAATTGCTATTGAAATCGGTATTCCAAAAGGCGCAAGGGCGGTTGGAAACGCTCTAGCGAAAAATCCCTTTCCCATCATAATTCCTTGTCATAGAGCAATAAAATCAAACGGTGAACTCGGGGGTTTTCAAGGTGGTCTTGATATGAAACGATCATTGTTAAAAATGGAAGAGTTAGAGTTTTCAAGTGATGGAAAGGTTATTACAGATAGAATATATTATTGATTTCAAGAATTTTCTTTAATATTATAAGAATTAGTAAATAAATGCGCCCTCCGGGAATTGAACCCGGGTCCTCGGGTTGGAAACCCGAGATTCTAACCACTATACTAAGAGCGCAAAGTAAAAATTCGAGAAATTTCTAAAAAAATCTGATAAATGCAATTATTATTGATTAAAAAAAAACTTTCTGATACTGTTTGGTTATAAGATATCGTTAGAAAATTCATAATATTGAATAATTCTGCTTAATGCCACCCAAGCGTCGAGAGAAAAATTAGAAACTGACAGAATTTTACTGCTTAAATCTAGTATTTGGTCTGAAAAATAACCTTTTTGAAAGCACCCGACTATGACTAGATAATTTTTATCCAGATTTTTATCAAATAAGTCAAAATGATTTTTCACCAGTTCCCCTTTACTGGAAAACAGGATGATCTCCTCACTAATTGTAGATTTTATCAATTCGTGCAGATTTTTTTTAATTCTTGAAATTAATAACAGATTTTCTGTCCTTATTTCATCATCAATAAGCAATTTTGCCATTAAACCTTTGAATCTATTATAATTTCTCGCGATTTTGATTTCGGGACTGATTTCATATAATAAATCATTATAAGTATGTAAAAATAGTTTTAAATAACCCTTTTTACTCACCGGAGAGCCTA
>JAEOTW010000381.1 GCA_016839655.1 Promethearchaeota archaeon
AATTTGATTTGGGTATATCGGGAATAGATTGGGTTAAGGAAACTAAAGCTGAAGTGGAAGTTTTATTAGATTTGGAGATCGGGGCTGTCTCAATAGTTCTTTGTGTCCCAAATAATTGGGAAAATATATTAAGCTTAGATGATATTCTTAGAAAATTTGCAGATAATAAAAAAGTATTAAGGATTTCCACAGAGTATCTAACGTTATCGGTGAATTATTTAATTGAAAATGAGACCTATAAAGAAATTTATGGGGATATTGCTCCTTTAGTCATTACTCCATGGAAAACTTGGGGGGAAAATGAAAATGTTAAAATCTTCCTCTCATTTGGTGCTACAGAAGCTAAACCTCCTGAAGAAGTAGATGTAATAATAGATAACACGTCTACGGGTACAACAATTAAAGCTAATAATTTAAAAATTATAGACATTATTGATACATCCACTGCGGTGTTAATTGCCAATAAAAATGCATTAAAAGATGAGTGGAAACAGGAAAAAATTAAAGATATTCTTGTATTGTTAAAAGGCGTCATAGAAGCTAAGAAAAAGCTTCACATTTTCATGAATGTTAAAGAGGAAAAATTAAATGAAGTGTTATTAAAACTTCCTGCATTAAAACGCCCAACAGTCTCAAAATTGGCTGGAACTAACGGATGGTTTGCTATTAATACGATAATTAAAAAAGAAGAATTTTTAGGTTTGATCCCAATATTAAGAAAATATGCTCAAGGTTTAGTTGTCCACGAACCTCGTCAAATTCTACCGCTCGAAGAGCTACAATAAAGATTTTGATTAATATGAATCCTCTAAAAATTATTAATTCTGATGAACTAAATGATGTAACTATACATCGCTATATTCCTCGGATAGAAACTCAATTAGAATTAGTAAGAAAATCTGTAAACAAGATTATTCAAGAAGTTAAAAATAATGGGGATAAAGCCTTAGTTAATCTAACTCATAAATTTGATGGAGTTAAATTAACCAGTAATGAATTACAGGTATCAAAAGAAGAAATATCTCAAGCCTATGAAAATGTGGATCCAAACCTTCTACAAGCTATTCACAGTGCTAAGGAGAATCTGATTAACTTTAATCTGGCTCAGAAACGGGAAGACTGGAATGTTGAAATAGTCAAAGGTGTTGCTGCAGGACAAGTCTATCGCCCATTAGACGCAATCGGAATATATATTCCTGGCGGTAGAGCAATTTATCCAAGTACAGTTTTGATGATTGCAGCTCCTGCATATGTTGCGGGAATAAAAGAAATTGTCATGTGTTCTCCACCTCAAGAAAATAGGAAAATTGCTCCCGAGATTTTAGTTGCTGCTAATGAATTCAAAATAGAAAAAATTTATAAAATAGGTGGAGCACAAGCTATTGCTGCTATGGCTTATGGAACAGATACTGTTCCAAAAGTCCAAAAAGTAATAGGTCCTGGTAATATTTTTGTTAATGCCGCCAAACAACTTCTTTCAAATATTGTTGCAATAGATGCTCCCGCAGGACCTTCAGAAGTCTTAATTATAGCTGATGAATTTGCAGATCCTAATTATGTTATAGTTGACTTCATATCTCAAATTGAGCATGATCCTGACAATATTGGAATAATTGTATCTGATTCAGAAGATTTAATTAATCAAATTGCAGGTTCTATTGAAAAGTATATAATTGAATCAAAAAGAAGTAATATTATAGAACAGGCAATGAAAAATAATTCACTTTTAATTAAAGCTAAAAATTTGGAAGATTGCGTGAGAATTAGCAACTTGATTGCTCCAGAACATCTAGAAATTTTAATTGAAAATCCTAATCGAATAATAAAAGAAATAACAAATGCAGGAGCCATCTTTTTGGGACCATATTCTCCTATACCCTTAGGTGACTATTGTGCTGGAACAAATCATATTTTACCAACGGGGGGAACTGCTAAAAAATATTCTGGTTTAAACTTATATGATTTTCTGAAAACAATTGATGTGCTAAAATGTGATAAAGATGGTTTAAAGAAACTAAGTGAGACAGCAATTAAATTAGCAGAATTTGAGGGATTATATGCTCATAAAAGATCCATCGAAGAACGATTAAAAGATAAAAATTAAATTTAATTATGTAAATACATAAATTATTGGATTTATAAGAAAATCAATAATACTTCACAGATTTAAAATACACAAGGTTAAGTAAATGGAATTAAATGAATTATTGCGAGAACACCTAAGAAAATACTCCGCATATGAACCTGGTGAACAACCCACGGAGGACGGCTGGCTTAAGTTAAATACTAACGAAAATCCTTTTCCGCCGATTTCTGAAATTTTAAAGGATATAAAGAATGCTGTCAATGACAAACTCAGACTTTATCCCGATCCTACATCTTTTGAATTGCGTAAAGAAATTCTAAATGTATTATTACGCGATAAAGACACTTTAACAAATAGGAATTCAATTTTCATTGGAAATGGCTCAGATGAAATATTTGATGTCCTTTTTAAAATGTTTATTGATCCAGGGGATGAAGTTGTAATTTTTTATCCAACTTATGGATTTTACAAAGTATTGGGAACCCTATATAATGCTAAAATCACAGAGATCCAATTAACGGATGATTTCTCAATTCCCGATAGTGCAATTAATGCAAAAGGTAAATTGATGTTTGTTAACTCTCCTAATAATCCTAACGGGAAATCATTTGATAATGAAACAATTTTAAAATTATGTGAAAGTTTTCCTGGGATTGTAATTGTTGATGAGGCATATGCCGACTTTTCTAATCTAACATCTCTTTCACTTTTAAAAAAAGTGAAGAATCTAATTGTAAATCGATCATTCTCAAAAAGTTTTTCACTAGCATCCTTGAGAATGGGTTTTGCTTTGGCAGATCCAGAGATTATTAAAGAGATGAATAGGGTAAAATTACCATATAATACAA
>JAEOTW010000333.1 GCA_016839655.1 Promethearchaeota archaeon
TAAAAATTGTTTATTTTGGGCCAGCTTTTTCAGGTAAGACTACTACAATAAAAGCCTTGTTTTCTCATTTTGGTAAGGATGAAGCTCTCCATAGTATTGACTCTACAGTAAATAGAACTTTATTTTTTGATTATGGTACAGTTACATTCCAAAATGAGGAATGGAGATTAAAACTCCATATTTATACCACAACTGGTCAAGATTTTTATTTTGTCACCCGTCCAGTAACATTACGTGCAGTTGATGGTATAATATTTGTTTTAGATTCTCAAGAACAAGTGTATGAACGCAATTTAGCGTCGTGGCAAGAATTAATCTCATATTTCCGTGAATCACTTAAAGAAATCCCTATAATTATTGCATTTAACAAACAAGATTTACCTGATAAATTTAATCCAAGACGTTTCTTGGAGGAAATAAAATTTGATAAATTTAGGATTTCTGATACAAGATTCACAATTGCTCTCAGTGGAGAAGGTGTCTTAGACTGCTTTGAAGACATTTTAAGATTAATCTTGGGAAAATATTATAAACATAAGTTAGTTTCAGCTGTAAATTGGTTTAATTAGATTCTAAATTATAATAGATGTTGAGATATTATGGTTTATTAGTATCTTTTTTCTAAATTTTAATTAGAATATTACATTTATTGTCAAATTCTAATCTCATTGAAAAATAGAATTTGTTTAATATGAAATTTATTGAAGAGAATTGCGAACGATGCGGGACTTGCCTCGTAGGATGTCCATATATGGATATTTCACCAGAAAAAGCAAAGGAAGCAATAAACCACATGATTGAAACGAGAACAGTGAGTGAAATATCAAAAGATTGTTTTGGATGTGGTTATTGTGATCAAATTTGCCCTTCAAATTCAAATCCTAGTGAACTTACAAGGGAAATTAATCTTAAGAAAGTTAATGAACAGGGAATACCACGCTTTTTTGTAATTTCTGAGGAAGTCCCATTTAATTATGCATCAGTCGCTATGCAGTACGATACTGAAACCAAAGAAAAATCTCTTCAAAAATACTTAAATCCACCTAAAAACGAAGATATGTTCTATCTAGGATGTAGTCTTTCTTATATTCAAACAGATTTGGTACAAACTAAACTTTTAAACGGATTACCTAAAATAGGCGGAGCAAAATATTGTTGTGGAGGATATGTTTACATGTTCGGTGATGATGAGTTAATAATCAAAGGAAATTCATTATTAGAAAAATTTAATGAACTCGGGATCAAAAAATTTATTATGTTTTGTCCTGGATGCTTAGGAATGATGAAAGGAGTTTATTCAAAACTAATTCCTGAATTTCAGGAGAAGATTGAGTTCCAGACCTTCAGTCAATATCTTATTGAAAAATATCATCAAAATGAAATACAATTTACAACAAAAATTAAAGAAAGGATTACATTTCACGACCCTTGTGCATGGATTGGATTAGACAAAGAAATCTTCGAAGCACCACGGGAATTACTTGAAATTTTAGGAGCTGAGGTTGTTGAGATGAAACATAGTAAAAAAACAGCTCTATGTTGTGGATCTCCTGTTTCAGACAATAATAAAGAACTCTATGAAAAAATATCTAATATGAGAATAACCGAAGCTAAAGAAGTTAAAGCCGACATGATTGCTGTAAGTTGTACGGGGTGTTTAAAACTCGCAAAACCAGCTCGAGAGAAGAATATAGAGACGTACCATTTATTAGAATTAGCTCAGATAGCAATAGGAGAGAATCCCCCACACAGAACTATTGAACTCAGAGATAAATTCGATAATTTAGTAGAAAAAACATTAAGTGAAAATCCAGACCTACTTAAAGATAAAATTATTGTTAAGAATGGAAGGATTCATAAAATATAATTATTTTCTTGATTCGGAAGCTCGTTCTATTAGGCCTTTAATCCATTGAATTTTTGCTGGATTATGTTTTTCAGCTTCTTTAATTAAGTTTTTAGCCTCCTTATTATCTGGTTCAATTTCAAGCAAATAATTACAAAAATCTAATACATTTTCATAGAACTCTATCTCTTTTGATATTCTTGCTAACTCAAGTAAGGATTCAATATCAGATGGGTTCTCTAGTACTACAATGTTGAGTTTCTTATTAAGCTTCATGTATCCTTTAATGTATTTCTTCACTTTTTCTGCCGGAAATATGAGATCTTCATGACCTTCACAACTAATATCAATATCCAAGTTTAGTAATTTTTGCATTGATTTAAGGTAAGCTTCTAAATTCCCTCTCTGATAATTTATAGCTATACCTGGAAGATCTCCAGCAAATAAAATATTTTTACCTTCCAATTGTAAAAGATAAGCAACTGATCCAGGAGTATGCCCAGGAATATGTA
>JAEOTW010000006.1 GCA_016839655.1 Promethearchaeota archaeon
TAGACACAAATAAACCCTTTTTAACAAATATCCCATCTGTTCGCTTGTTTATTACAAACGGATATTTCATAACATCAGGTAATTGAAGAAAATTAAAAACAATACCAAGCTTTAAAGACATTGATTTAGGTAAGAATAATTGTTAATAAAAATAAGATAAGTGATAGAATTTACTGATTTAAAAAATAGTAAACACGATAAAAATAAGAAGGAAAAAAAAATAAGGTCTATTTCTCTAATTTTCCCATAACTCTTAGTATTAAATAATATCCATTTTTCCAAAAGTAGATCATAAACAATATTACTGCTAAAATTGCAAATAACGCGATTCCTCCAAATAAAATCTTGTTTCCAGTTCCAAAAGAAGCTAAAAATGCAGAAATAGGGGTAGTTCCACTAGAAAGATCTTGAATTAGGGAGATCACTATACCAATAATGACTGCTATTATACTTATTAGAAGACCCCCAGCAGCAATTTTAACATCTAAACGATTTTTATACTTTTCCTCAATTTCTCTTACATTGAAAATGAAGTGTAATACCCATCTTCTTCCTTTTTTAAATAACCCAAAGAAAAATATCAAAAGAAAAAATAGTACGGCTAAAATTCCCGCGATTATAGCAATTTGGGATCCTAAGCTCAACGCTAAGAAGACATCTAATTTCCCCGTTGGCATTATATAATCAAATATTGACCAGACTCCTCCCGTAATGCAAGTCAAGCAAGCAAGCACGATTAAAATGTAAAATATATCCCCTACGACTCTTTGTTTTTTAGGATAAATTTCTTCAGAACCCGAATATGATTCTTCCATTTTTTTCACTAATTCAATTTTTTTTAAAGAATTTATAACATTCTAAGTATATAAAATTGAGCATTCAAGCTAAAATTAAAAATAAATAGAAAAAACTGAAAAAATAAGTTAGAATTTCATTTTTGGAGTGTATCGATATAAGTTTTCTGAAAATTGTTTTCATTTAGAATTGAATAGAGCTCATTCGATAATTTATATACTTTACTATAAAAATTGTGGTTATCTGTATCGGGCATCCATTTTTTATCTACTTTGCATATATTCTCAGCGGCGCTAACGACATCTGGAAACAATCCTGCACCACTTGCGGCTAAAATTGCAGCACCTAAAGATGTAGCTTCCTCAATCACATTTCTAACACAAGTCATTCCTATAACATCAGAAAATATTTGGTTCCAGAAATCTGAGCGAGAACCTCCTCCAGTAAGTTTTAATTCTTTTGGCTCTAAACCTAATTCTTTAAAAATTTCGATATTTTTTTTGACTTCAAAAGCTACTCCCTCTAATATAGAGCGGACAATATCTCTTCTTTTATGACCTAAAGATAATCCATATATTATACCTCTTGCATATGGATTCCAATGCGGTGCTCCAGCTCCGACTAAATGTGGAACTGCAAGTAACATATTAGCCCCAATGGGTGATTTTTCAGCCTCTCCTGTTATAATTTCATATGGATCCTGACTTTGTTCAGCAGCAAGTCTGCATTCCTCTGTTCCTAACTCGTCCCTAAACCACCTTAGAAAAGCGCCAGTCGTGAAAATACTTGCTTCTTGAACCCAAGCTCCCGGAATTGCATGACAACTGCATAAAACTCTCTGTTTTGGATCAAAATTAGGTTTGTCCAGAAATGCTAACATAAAACTTCCCGTTCCTGTAGTAAGTTTTACATTTCCGGGGGTGACTACACCTACTCCTAACGCAGCTGATTGTTGGTCTCCTGCTCCAGAAACAACTAAAGTTTTTTTATCAAATAGAATTTCATCATTCATAATTTCTCCTATTTCGACTCCGCTTTCAATCGTCTCTGGCATCTTATCTAAATCTAGTTCTAATCCTGAAGCAATGTCTTCTGAGTATTTTAAATTTTTAATATCAAACAGCATTGTTCTCGATGCGTTAGAATGATCTGTATAATATTTCCCCGTGAGTTTAAAAATAATGTAGTCCGCAACTAAAAGGAATTTATGCGCTTTTTGATAAATCTCCGGTTTTTCGTCTTTAAACCAGAGAATTTTAGTTGCCGAAAAATATGGATCTATTGTTAATCCTGTCGTCCGATAAATTTTGTCAATACCTATCTTACTCTTAATAAAATCTACTTGATCTGTAGTACGGCGATCCTGCCAAACTATTGCGTTGTGTAAAGGATTACCATCTTTATCAACGGGAACTATAGTCTCACGTTGGTTTGTTACAGATAAGCTTACTATTTCTGATTTATCAATTCCACTCTTTTTTATCGCACCTTCAGTGGTTTTTTTAATAGACTCCCACCAAGAATTTGCATCCTGCTCCACAAATGAAGGTTGGGGATAATAACTCTCCCATTCTTGATAATCACTCGATATAATTGAGCCAGCTAAATCAAAAATGTATGTCCTGCATCCAGTAGTTCCAAGGTCAAGTGCGGCTATAAACATAATCAATAATTCTCCTTTAATTTTTAATTTTAGTGATAAATTATAGATAAGATCATCTATTAAAAATTATAATATTTTTTTCAGATAAAAATTTGTTCCTATTTTGCTTTTTCAAAGCCACATTGAGGACACTCTAACTTCTGAAACCCTTTAACATCATCCATTTTCTCTATGAGCAATCCTTTACAAGCTGGGCACATAGGATTACGTGGAAAAAACCATTGCCCTTGGATGTTTGGTATTTCTTTTAGTGAGTTTACAAAATTTATCTTGTCAAGTTCATTTTCATTAGCTTTAATTAGTTGCTGTTCTATAGCCAATGATATCCCTTTTGGAGCTAATCCCATCAAGAATTTTATTTTTTTCGGATTATTCAATACTGATAATATCCTAAGAATTGCCTCACTTTTATATTCCGAAAATAGTTGACCAAGCTCAGGAGGTGCCAATCCGACCATTACTGCCTGAGATTCATCAGATTTCTCTACTTTTTGGAATAAGAATTGATACATTCTATTATCCAAATCCATTGCCCATATAATATTCCAATTTTCAATTCCATAATCTTCTTTATCTGGTCCAACTATTCTTCTAATACATTCAAACCAAGAATAATGCAAATTTTTGTTAATATTTTCTGATAGATCGTCAAAAAATTTTGATTCTACTACTGGATATTTCTCAAAAATACTTTTGAGCGATAATAATCTAATTTCAGTTAGTTTTTTTGTTTTTAACTTATCCCATGGTGCATTGACAAAAACTGAAAAGAGTTCTTTCATAATGAGAAAGAAATAGATATTCTATTTATACTATATGCTTGATCACTTCTATATATTATAGAAA
>JAEOTW010000334.1 GCA_016839655.1 Promethearchaeota archaeon
GAAGGTCTCGACATCCTTTATAAATTCCAAGGTCCCCTGCTCGATTTGTTTTGTTAACATGTCTAAATCACGAAAATCGGGATTGCCAATTAAAATGTGATCTAAAATCGAATCAACGCCTTTGGTCGTTGATGCAAGGTGGTATCTGTTCCAATTGCTTTCGGTAAACAAAGTCAAGTATTCCGTTTGGACTTTTTTATTATTTCCTGCAAGCCAAACTTCAAATCGAAATGTGTCATGAATAAAAAGGATTACAATTTTCAATTTTCGAGAACTATATTTAAATTTTATATTTTTCTTTTTTCTTTTCTATTTCATCAATCTCGAAAATTTGGGGAAAGCTTTCTTTATCTGATTTTTTTTTCCTACAGGTAAAGTTTTATATATCTTTGAGAGTAAGGGAATGTTATTCTTTACCAATTTTGTCCCTCTAACAGAAGAAATTAACACCCAAAAAGCTAGATTCTTGAATTCATTATCATTTGAAATATTGATCCCTTCTATGAGTTCAATAAATTTTGTTTCGATAAGAGTAAAATATTGATTCAATACTTGAGTCCTCTTTATCCCATCGAATATTTCGATAAAAGCGTAAAATTTATCAATGCCCTGAAATTTATTAATCCATTTCATAAGCTCTAGGAACTTAGTTTGTATTAATTCAGTTCCTCTAATGGCATAAACCAAAGATCTAAAATTGTTAATCTTTTTAACGCCTTTTATGTTAATAACCGAAGTTTCAATCATAACTAAAAATTCATCGAATTTTTTTTCGATAAGCTGATAATTTTGAATCATCATCAGTGGCTTCTTTTTCTTGATACCCCTTAATAAATTCTTGAACAGTTCAAACTTAAGATTAGGATCAAGCTTATCAAATTCATTTAAGAGTTCCACGAATTTTTGGGTTAATAATTCGTCATTATTAATCGTATAGTTAAAAAGCATAGAAAACATGTCGTCTTTAAATCGTCCTTCTAATCTGCTGATCACCATTAAAAGATCAATAAATTTCCTTTCTATCAAACCTGTTCCCTTAGCAACATCAAATAAAACTTTAAATTCATGCTGATCATAAGGATTTAAATTGTAAATTGTTGATAAAAACTCTGTAAATTTATTTTCGATGGTTGGATAAAGTGTCTTTATAACTTTAGTATTCTTAATTGTCTCTAAAAATCAGTAAAAATTAACGAACTTAATGTGTATCATAGGCATATTGTCAAGCTCATCAAGAATTTCTTTAGATTTCTCAATTAATTTAGCTTCGAAAAAAGAATAATATATATCTCGAAGTTCTGTTCCATCGATTAAATCTATAATACTAAGCCAATCATCTAATCTAAACTCGTTTTTTCTATGATATTCGATTACAATCTCATTGAATTTCTTATCAATGAGAGAAAACTCATTATTTATAATTTCAGTATCCTTAATGGCATGAAATAATATTCTAAAAGGCAAATATTGCTTATCTTTATCTTGAATATCCTCAATCCAATTAATAAATTCAGAGAATTTTTCTCTCATCAGATTTTCTCTTAGATTCGTTCCCTTTAACACATGAAAAATGTCGTTAAACACCCTATATCTCCATTCCTCTGATATTTTTTTAAGACCATTTAAAAGATCCGAGATAATAGGTTCTAATTTAAATGGATCATATTGACTAAAAGGCTTACCATTCACATAAATGTGAGGTTCACCATAACCATAACGATCTGTGGGCTCTATTTTTACGGTGATCAGATCATTGATTTTAAACTCTGTCATAGAATCAGAAATATATAGTTTTTGTGTTATCTTTATTACTATGATCTTTACTTAAATAAATAATCTTTTTTGTCAAATTATTTTGGATGTGTTTGTTCTTATCTTTACGGTTTTCAAATAAAAGTTTGAAATTAAATGAATGATCTCTTGTTTTTAGCATTTCCAGATCATTCCCTTTTTTTTCCTTCTTGTGGATAAAAAATTTTCAATTTCCTCCAAAAAGTCGAATATAAAGGGTGGGTTATCGTTCCCTTCATAGAATTAATAATCTTAATAATTAACCCCAAATTAATTGTGATGAACAATTAAAGATTGTTATTTAAAGGTCTCTTTGTATGAGAAAAAAAGTTATTATCATTGGCGCTCTAGGGATGGACTTTCACGTCTTTAACACAGTCTTTAGAGACAATGAAGAATATGATGTTATAGCATTTACTATTGCAGGAGAACAAAACGTTGGTACCACGGACGAAACGGAAAGGAAATTTCCTGCTGTATTGGCTGGTAAATTATATCCTAATGGAATTCCGATGGTCTCAGAAGATTTACTTGAAGATTATATAAGAAAATATGAAGTAGATGAAGTAGTATTTGCCTATTCTGACGTATCTCATGAAGAAGTAATGCATAAAGCCTCAAGAGCTCTTGCTGCAGGTGCTAATTACCGATTAATTTCTGGAAGATTCACCCAACTCAAAGCTAATAAACCTATGGTTGCTATATGTGCTGTAAGAACTGGATGTGGAAAAAGTCAAGTTTCTAGAGCTACATATCGATATTTACAGAGTAAGGGATATAAAGTTGTAGCAATTCGTGAACCAATGCCTTATGGTGATCTGGTGCAACAAAATGTCATGAGATTTGAAAAATATGAAGATCTAGATAAATATGATTGCACTATTGAAGAACGTGAAGAATATGAACCTTATATTAGGCAGGGATTAGTAATTTATTCAGGAGTTGACTACGAGAAGATAATTAGAGAAGCTGAAAAAGAAGCAGATGTAATTATTTTTGATGGGGGAAATAATGAAATTTCTTTCTATATTACTGATTTGCTTTTTATTGTTGTTGATCCATTAAGACCCGGACATGAAAATAAATATCATCCCGGTGAAGTTAATGCAAAATACGCTGATGTTTTCGTAATAAACAAGATGAACAGTGCTAAACCAGAAGATGTTAAAATCGTGGAAAAAAATCTTAATGAGTTAAATCCAAAAGCAGTAAAAGTTTATACAAATTCAGTAGTTAAAGCAGAAGATCCATTAAAACTGAAGGGAAAGAAGGTTGTAGTCGTAGAAGATGGTCCTACCTTAACTCATGGAGGTATGGCAATTGGTGCAGCATATGTCGCTGCTAAAAACGCAGAAGCGAAAATAGTAGATCCTAGAAAATTCTTAGTGGGGTCTATGAAAGAAGTATACGAGGATTTTCCTCAAATCACGCAAATAGTGCCTGCCATGGGATACACAGACCAACAAATAGAAGATTTAGAAAAAACTCTTAACAATGTAAAAGCAGATATTATTTTAAATGGAAGTCCCATAGATCTAACGAAATTAATTAAAACTAACAAACCAATTGTAAAAGTTTCATATGATATCGAGTCAATTGGAAGTCCAACAATAGAAGAAGTGCTTGATAGTTTTATTAAGAAAAATCTCTAAATTTCTTTTTATCTTTCTAATTTTTATATTCTATCATGGCCAAAAAAAGAAAAAAGCATGTAAAACGTGGTCATCAAATAGCCATACTTATTGGTTTCCATGATAATGATGCTGTTTTTTGGAAAATATATAGTGAAAATATTAAGTTTCATAAAAGGATAAAACGTGGAAGGAAGAGAAAAAGTCAAAATAAAAAGCACTTGTATCATTTTCATGAGGAAATCATTAACACTTTAAGACCTATAATTAAAGAAGGTATCAGAAGCGTAATACTACTCTCCCCACCGAAAGATGAATATTCAGATGAGTTTCTTAATCACGTTAATAAACATCATTCATGGCTATTAAAGAAAGGAGATAGACAGGTTGTTTTTTCTAAAATCATAGCTAATCAAGCGAAGACTCAAAAGGATGTCTATTACCTAAAAACTCAAGAATATTTTAGAGATATCGTTGATGAAACTTCAAATCAAGAAGGATTGTTAATTTTAGAAGAATTGAAAGAAATTATTAACAAAAATGAAAAATTCTCTAAAATCCTTTATACTTGGAGAGAAATCGAAAATGAACTGAGATTGATTAAAAAAAATCCTAATTTACCTAAACCAAATTATATTATTCTAACTGAAGAATATCAAAAGAATCCAAAAAATAGAAATAAAATGCAACGGATCCTACAAATCGCAAGAAATCTTGAGATTAAAACTAAAATTGTTAAGCTAGAATCCGAGGCAGGTACTATCGTCGACCAATTTGGAGGATTAATCTGTTATATTAGAAAAAAGTGATGAATTTATTTTTTTTATCCTACAATTAAGAAGTTTCATCATTTATTTTTATTTTTAGCCCTTTTTCATATAATGGATATAAATCCCGAGCCCTATGAAAAAAACTCCTAAATCCATTGATAAGGCTCCAATCCAAGTACGATATACTCCAAGTCCTATTTTTACTGCATCATCAAAAAGAAGTGGTACTCCAGTCGCATTAGGATTTATTACACTCATTGGCCATCCAATCAGATCTAAAACCCAATGGCTAAAAACTACTATTCCTATAATCAATGTGGTATTTAAGTCAATCATACTCCAACTTATTGATTTGTTTGTTTTATCTTGTTCCTTCTTTGAATTTATATATGCTGTAATGAATGCTGTTATTATCATAGCTATAATTGTCCAAACAACCGACATAAAGAGACCATGCGAAATCCATATTGCAGATAAGAAAACAAAGGATAATATATCAATAAACATGGAACTTATTAATAGAATCCAAAGAGGTATTCGAGGAGCAAATCGCTTGGTAGCAAATCCTATTCCAAGATGAGCTAAAGCAGGCATAATAATTGAATAAAGAAATTTTAATATTAAAATTATTTAGTCCGATTTTTAATAAAAAAGTTGTAATCTCAATATATTCCCAATTTTATAACATTAAGAAATTTTGGTACTTAAATCCATTTTCACAAACCAAAGATTTATATATAAAAACTTACTCATAGTAATTATATTACCATTAGTAAGTATTCTACTATGGGTAAGTGATTAAAAAACTAAGAAAAGAAAGGTTATGAGTATGGTTTTCGAAATTTATTATTTTTCAGGTACTGGCAATTCACTTTACGTTGCCGAAGAATTGCGACAACACATTCTGGATTTAAAACTC
>JAEOTW010000335.1 GCA_016839655.1 Promethearchaeota archaeon
AATACAGACTATAATTTTCCAGTTTTTTATATAACCGAACTGATTGCTTTAGCTCTAGGAATGAGTGCAGAGAAAATTGGCTTAAATTTCCATAGGATTAAAGTTAATGATATTTTACAAAAAATTACTTAACATTAAGGAGATGATTCAAGTTGGATGAAAATTTAAAAAGAGTTATGGTTATTGGAGGGGGTATCGCAGGAATCCAAGCATCTTTAGATTTAGCTGAAAGAGGTATAAAAGTCGAATTGATTGAGAAAAATGCCTGTATCGGAGGACGAATGGCACAACTCGATAAAACATTCCCTACTAATGACTGTTCTATCTGTATTTTAGCTCCCAAACTCGCAGAGTGTTTTCGACATCCAAATATTACTTTGCATACACTTTCAGAAGTAAAAAATCTATCAGGTCAACCAGGGAATTTCAATGTGAAAATATTCAAGAAAGCAAGATATGTAAAAGCAGAAGAATGTATAAATTGTGGACAATGTATAGAAAAATGTCCAATGAGGGTAGACGATGAATTTGATATGAAATTAAGAAAACGTAGAGCAATCTATATTGATTATGTTCAAGGTGTTCCCTCAATAATGACTATAGATAAAGAAAACTGTTTATTTTTCACAAAGAACGCTTGCAGGATTTGTGAAAAAGTTTGTGAAAGAGAAGCAATCGATTTCGATCAAAAGGATGAAGAAATGGAATTAAATGTGGGATCAGTCATTGTAGCGACAGGTTATGATATATTTAATCCAAAAACTCTTGATTCTTTAGGATATGGTCGATATCCCAATGTTGTTACCGCTCTAGAATTTGAAAGATTAATTAGTGCTTCTGGACCTTTGGGAGGACATTTGACGAGACCATCAGATAAAAATGAGCCTAAAAAACTGGCTTTTATTAATTGTGTAGGTTCAAGGGATATAAAAAACAATCCATATTGTTCATCTTGTTGCTGTATGTATACCACTAAAGAAGCAATGATAGCTTATGAGCATGATAATGAAATAGATACTTCAATATTTTATATTGATCTTAGAGCTGCTGGTAAAGGTTTTCGAGAATATATTCAAAGGGGATGTGATGAATACGCTATTAAATACATTAAAGGAAAGGTAGCGAAGATATTAGAAGATGATCAAAGAAATCCTCTAATTATATATGAAGATATTAATACTTCGCAAGTGAAACAACTTAAATTTGACTTAGTAATTTTAGCTTCTACTATGATACCTAAAAAAGATGCTGGAGAATTAGCTAAAATCCTTGGAATTAAAATAAATGATTTTAATTTTTTCAAAGCAGAGAGTTATCAACCCCAAAAATCCTCTAAAGAAGGTATATTTCTCTGTGGTACTTGTAGGGAACCAATGGATATTCCAAATTCAGTAATTGATGCCAGTGGAGCTGCAGCTAAAGCTGCTGAAATGGTGATGAGGGGGTAAAAAAATGACGGATGATGATATTAGAATTGGAGTTTTTATTTGTCATTGTGGTACTAATATAGGTGGTGTTTTAGATATTTCTGAGTTAACAGAATATACCAAAACTTTACCTAACGTAGTATATAGTGATGCAAATCTTTATACATGTTCAGAGGTTGGATTAAGTGAGATAAGAAAAAATATAAAGGAATATAATTTAAATCGTGTTATTGTAGCATCGTGTTCTCCTCGAACTCATGAACCCTTATTTAGATCAACTTGTCAAGAAGCAGGTTTGAATCCCTATTTATTTGAAATGGTAAACATTCGAGATCAAGATTCCTGGGTTCATATGAAAGAACCAGAAAAAGGAACTGAAAAGGCTAAAGATCTCATTAGAATGGGTGTCTATAAGGCTGCCCTATTAGAATCATTAGAAAAAACGCAAGTTAGTGTAATTCCTTTTGCTATAGTAATAGGAGGAGGGATCGCAGGAATGAATGCTGCATTAAATTTAGCAAACCAAAATTTTAAAGTAAGTTTAATAGAGAGGGATGCTGAACTAGGGGGTTTAATTAGGCATCTAAATAAAGTATATCCTACTAATGAAGATGCTTCAAATATATTAGAAACAAGAAATTTAGTAGAGAGTCATAAAAAGATTGATGTATATAAGTCTGCTGTAATAGAAAAAATTGAAGGATATGTAGGGAATTTTAAAGTAATTATTCTCCAAAATAAAAAAACAATCGAAATTGAAGCAGGAGCTATTATTGTAGCTACGGGGGCAAAAGCTTTATCACCAGAAGGATATTATAATTATAATGGAAAGACTATAATAAGTCAATTAGAATTAGAAGGAATATTAAAAGAGAATAAAATCAGCACCAATAATACTACTATGATTCAATGTGTTGGTTGTAGAAATGAAGAACGAAAATATTGTTCTAATATATGCTGTATGACTGCTCTTAAAAATGCAATCTTAATCAAGGAACACAATCCAAATGCTAATGTTAATATAATTTTTAGAGATATTCAAACTCAAGGTGTCACCTATGAGGAATATTATAGAAGAGCAAGAG
>JAEOTW010000336.1 GCA_016839655.1 Promethearchaeota archaeon
ATGTCTTCTGAAAAACAAACCATCGGGTACGGTTTCAGCTGAAATTTTTCCTCAAGAAAACCACGCTGATAGCAGATTTTTTCCACCATGCGTTGCCCCATGTGTGTGTGGATAAACTTTAACCCCCCCCCGAGAAAACTGCTCCGCTGCGGCTCCGCAGTTTTTCATTGGGTGAAGATGTTAATGTCGAGTAGGATATGGATTTGATGGATATTACCCGATGCTGGAAAATGGTTGGCATGGAGAGCAGGTGAAGAGGGCATCAAAATCAGCATAGTAAAAACCAAAAGGGAAACCACCGTTCCCTGAAAAAAGGTCTATGATACAAACTTCTGTCTGAATATATTAATTGTTATTTTCAACCGAGTTCTCCAAGGGCTATGTCTTTTTCCCTCCAAAACATATAAAGTAAAAGGATAGTGAAAATTGCTAGTTGTATAGCCTTGAATATTTTTTCAGAATCAAAAAGATAATAGAGTAAAGTAAAAACACAAAATAGAAATGACGTGATTATATCCCGTTTCTGCATTTTCATATCGTGTATATGCTAATTATTGGACAGAATAAAAGCCGTTTTCGTTATGAAGGCGATTAATTTTTCTATTTAATATCACTCGAAAGTAAAGAGCTTAGAGATATTATTTCATATTTTATCGTAAGTGTGAATTTTATTATACTTGATTTATTTTAAGACCTTGCAAGCATCAATTCTTCTATGAAGAAAAGAAGTCAATGATAACAAATCGAGTGCATCTTGTTCACTCATCACCCAAGTTATCTTCGGGGCATGAGCTGTTACGTTGCGGAAAGTACCAAACATTCCTTTAAGAAGATTCATGAGTCCTCTATGTTCCATTTGTTCTGTTACTGTATGTAAGGAATTGAAAGCAAGTCTTGGCTTCTTTTCTTTACTAAAACTAAATGCTTCATCAATAAGACGAGAACCATCCAAATCGATTCTACTTTCTCTTCGTATCTTCTCTGCGACGCTTTTTGTTGCTTCAAGTACCGCATGGAAATAATTGTCCTGTATCAATTCAGCCTTACAAAATACTAATACATCAGGATGTGTGTCTCTCTCAATCAGTTTATATCTTAATTTTCTTGCCCTTTGTTCAGCTTCAGATAGTGTCTCTACTCTTTTAGTGGTTCTAAGTCTTCCATCTTCCCCAAGTTCTAAACCCGAGAAGGAGAGAACTTTGTTTACCTCCGATAAAAGAAAATCGTATTGTGATTTGTCTTGGACAAACCTAACAGGATTCAATGCAATACGAATAAAATTAACAACATTATTGGCACATTGGTCTTGTTTCTGACGTTGCGATAAAGCTTGATATAATCTTTCTCTCTTTGAGATAGGGTGGTAATAGTAAGGATTTTTCGGATATTTTTTTGCGTGAGGGTCCTCAATTTTAGCACTTGATAGCAATTGGTCAATCTCGGCGTTTGTTAATCCTACATTAGTAGCTCCTAAAATATCACACAAACTTCTAAGTAGCTCATCGTTAAAAGGGGGGATTCTCATGTTTAAAATCAAATTTTGATTATGACGCCCCCCCTAATATATTAATCCTAAATATTATGTCGTATACGTACTCGGGGTAAATTTGATAATTTTTAAAAACTCTAAAAAATTAAAGATACTTAAATGGATATTGATTCATTTATAACTGGATTCCTTGCGGATTTTTTAGCTGGATTCATTGGCATCTTCATCGGGTTACAGGCGGAAAAATGGTGGGAAGATAGACAGGAACAAAAGGTAATAGAAGACACACTCCCCTACATTTATGTAGAATTATGTGAAAATCTTCTCCTTTTTGAAGGTGATGAAATATATACAGTAAGCAATTATTGGACTGTATATCACCATATTCTAGTTAAATGGAAAAATCCGAATTTAATGAAAATAATTAGAGTTTATAAGTTATTGGATAGAGTTCATAAAAATGAAGAATACAGGGATGAAGCGGCTGGATTGATAATAGCTGTTCTAAAATATTTTGATAATGAATTGAAAAAGAATAAAAATTTAATAAAAAAATATGAAAAAGTATATGAAGAGTTTTATGATACTCAAGAAGATAGATATTTAACCAAAAGTCCTTACATACCCTATTTTATATCGTTAAATCAAAGAAAAGCAGAACTTGGTCGAGTGCGACAATAAAATAAATAACCAATAATAATCTTTCCTCTTACGCTCCGTAGTTTTTTAGTCGGGTGAAGATGCCCAATGTCGAGCAAGAGATTGATGAGAGAGCATTATCCGATGCTTTGATGAAGATATTTACTAGAAGGGTATGTTATTTGAGCTTAAATATCATTAATTAATTGCACAAGAGCTCTAATGGATGAGAATAAATATTTTCTTGTCTCATCAGGTGTAAAATGCCTTCCCGAATTGTGAAAAAGGTCGTTCCTTAATTTTCTTACAGTATCCAAGTCGTTTTTAATCGTCGGATTAGTTGTCAAAGGATTACGGTTACTGCATATACGTCTAATTCTCTTATTGAAAGTATCATATTGTCTATGGGTTCTAAGTTTTAGAGGAAGAAAGAACTTTAAAAATGAATCAACGCTTCTACCAATTAACAGACCCCAAAGTAGATATTTTCTTTGTCTTCTGAGTCTGTTGTATTGGAGAGTTAGTTGGAAATCATTTCTAATATTATTTCCCACTGGATTCTGGATAATCACAGCCTTAGTTTGAAAAGCGAATAAAAGGGAAGTCAACTCAGAACGGAAACTTCTACGAGGCATTAGAAAAGACCTCCCTCATTTTTCTTTTATTTGACAAAATCTTTGCTGAATGAACATTCCAACCCGCAGTTGTTAGCATTCTTAAGTATCTCATTTTATCATATTCTGGTCCTGATACATCTCCATTTATTATTAGAATCATTTCATTTGTAGGAACTTGTTTTATTGTGCCGTTGCGTTTTTGATATCTTATAAGCCTAGATTTAATAAGTAGATTTTGTATGCTCCTTGTGTTCATTTTCTTGAAGGATTTCACTTCGACGATTTTATCATTAATATAAAAATCAAAATAAAATTTTAGATTCATATCTTGTTTCAAGTAATAATTCTTGAGATTCCGTACTCCGTAATTTCTATGTAGTTCAAAATTTAGGCCATGTAATTTTTCAAAGACAATTTTCTCAAATTCTAAATTTGACATGGGGCGGTAGAAAAATTCGTTTAAATTTATTTTCTCCAATAACTTGTATCTTGAATTATTAAACTCCCTTTCTAAATTCCAAAGTTTAAAATTACTTTCCTTTGGCTTTGTATAAAGGCGACTATCTGTATTAAAATCGTATAATACTTTATCGAATAATCCCTCGAGCAATTCAAGGCAATAAGGTTTCCATAAACTGGAGTCTAAGATGAAAAGAAGAAATACTGAGTCGTTTCCAAAAAATAATTTTGCTTCAAAAAGATGTTCTATCAATCGTAATGTTTTCCAATCAACATTTTCCATCCTTGTTTTTTCCTGTAAAGACGTAATTTCAATGAAGGTCAGTAAATTCTCGAAATTAATCATAAAATCAGGTATAAAAGAGAACTCGGAAATTGAGGCTCTTTCTAAACGGATTTCATCTGAAAACAGTTCTTTTAGTTTGAGAATGATTCCATCCTTTGTTGTAATAGATTCATTTAACATATACTAACATCCCAAATTTGTGTCAGCGTTAATTAATATTATTGTCTTCCATTTACTCATTTAAGCACATTCAACGAATGTCATATCTCACATGTGAGTTTAAATTCCAATGAAATTATTGTAACATTGTATGAAAGCATTCCAAACGAGAAGTCGTAGTTTAGTAATTGGATTAACTACTCCTTCAGAGTATCTTGAATATGCAAGACGAGCTCTCTTGGATGAGGGTCCTGGTAGTGAAGAAAACGGTTTATCAAATATTAAAAGAGCCATTGACTCTCAATTGGATATTCTGTTAGATTATTTTTCTTTACTTAGAATTTCTAATAGAAAGAGATGGAATTTTCCAAAAAAGATAGATATTCTTCAAAATATTGGGGTAACTACTCCTACAATATTAAAGTTGATTAATAAAAAAAGGAATGAAATGGAACATGAATTTAAAAAACCTGAGCGAGAAAACGTTTTGGAATATTTAGGAATTGATGAATTATTCATAGAATTATTTAAGAGTTGGAAGGAAGTAATTGAAATTATTATTGATTATGATAATAATTATGCATTGTGGGTAGACCAAGAGAGTGAAATAATAAGAATATATGATAACACAAAATACATTTTAGAATCAGGAGGAGTCGAGGTATTTGGAGAAAATGGAAAATATAAAACAAAATATCTCATTGATGAAATAAAAATTAAAAACCTTGATTCATGGTTAGATGTATGCAGTAGGTATTTGGTTAATTTCTATAAAAGAAATTGTTCTGAATAGAATGTCATGGGTAGTTGGTCAATGACTTACAAGAAAATTTTTCGAGCGTACCAATCCGCACAAATTTATGAACAATTAGATAGTATTTGGCATCATTCTTATAATCATTATAATGTTCAGTTTTTCGAGTTCAAATAATATATCCTTGATGTAAGTAATAATATTTTGGTCCATTACTGAAAAGTTATCTATGTAATATGATATATCATCTGGCGTTATTCCATCAACAGCAGTATAAAAGTCCTTTCTTAATTTTAAATAAGTATGGATTAGTAAGTGATAATAGGGTATCATATAATGATGTTCCATTTCAACAATAGAAGTTGTACTATCATCTTCTTCTATGATTTTTGCCGTCCCTGTACCTAGGAACCCACACAGTTCATAAAAAACTATGTCTCTGTTTTCTTCCATATGTTCACCAAAGTCTATAGTTTTTGTAAAATTACCAAATTTTACTGTTATCTTTTTAATATATCCAAAATTGTCACGCATCAAGAATGTTTTTTCACTTTTAGAATATTTTCTAATATATTGATATCCTTTTGGAACCATTATGTTATAATTATGGAACCATAATCCAGAGTAGTCATTTGTAAACATTTCAAGAACATCTATCACAAAACACTCCTCATTTCTTCCTCCATGAAGTCTTGTTTTCTTTATTGTCCCCCTATCCTCAATAAATGAACTTGGTATCAACATCCACTGAAGGAAATTATAATCGACTAGGTCAGCTTTAATCGCAAAAAATAGAGGTCTCTTCATCATACGAGCATATTCTTTTAATCTTTCCATATATTTCAAAGACACAACATATTCTTTCTGATTTTCTTTCATCTTTTTTGTTTCAACAAGAATCGTTTCGTAGTCTTCCACATTATTCTCGATGTTTTCCTTTTTTATTGAGATTAAAAAATCTGGGATTGCATACTCTTTATCTAGGTAATTTTTCTGAGGTAGAGGAATAACATTATCCATAGTTCCCAGTACCATACACATTAACAGAAATTCATCTTCAGCTTTTAACCCTGCAAGCCGTCCTTCAATAATCTCTTCAGATTGACCAATTTCATTTAGAATCGCATTTTCAATGGCATTAAATGCTTCAACTGGGAGGTTTATCCTTTCATTTAACATTCTGAGCTGTTTTAATGAGTTCAATAACTCTATCGAAGTGACTTTTTTTACGGTCATTTCAATCAACAGATATGTTTGAAATTTTATTTTTATTTTCTGATTTTATTATCATCGCACGATTCCCGTTCCGATATTGTTAGTTGGATTACTTACTGAAAAATAATCTTGGAATTTCGCACGCTGAAAGTTGATTCTTACGCCATAATCAATTAATACGACTGATTTTACGAGTTCATCAATATGGGTATGAAAGCAAGAATAAAATCCATGTCTCCTGATGAATTTAGGAAAGAGGCTGAACGATTGTCTAAATATTTTGACTTGAGGGGATGTGAAATTGAAAAATGCATCAACGAGAGAATCAAGAGTAAGAACTCAGCTAACTTAGATGGTTTGATTAAAGCTGGATTTGCGGCTCGCCTTATAATAGAATCAATACATAACCCACACCCCGTCTATAAGGAAATTCTCGGGATGGATGATGAAGAGTATAATTGGTTAATAGAAGAAAAGAAAAAGGCTGACAGTGAATTATAAAAGAATAAAAGTGGAATAAATTAGGAGTAAGATTATACTTGTTATTATAGATACCCGTATCTACGTATACGGATATACGGATTTCTATAATAAATTATAATAAAGTATCTATAATTCGGGAAGATATATAATTTAGTAAAGGATATAGTATAATAGAACTAATATGGGGAGGAAGAAAGATATAAAAATTATCCTAGATACCTACGGTAATTATCTAGGGATGGAAAAAGGGTGCATTGTTTTAAGAGATAAAAAAGGAAATGAATCAAGATATCCTCTGATTGAGGATACAGTCAGCGAGATTGTTCTGAACAGCGGAAACATGGTAAGTACAGGTCTACTATGCTCTATGGGGTTCTGGGGAACAGACGTTCTGATTGCTACACGGAACGGTAAGCCGATAGCTATGCTGAAAAGCCTTGATGACGATTGCCACGTTGAAACGAGAATAAGCCAGTATAGGGCACTGAAGAACGGCAAAGGCTGTTATATTGCGAAGCGGTTAGTTGAGGGAAAAATCGAAGGGCAGAAGAATTTACTGCTCAAGTATGGGTTGGAAGCGAATGACTCGATTAGTCAAAAGGTCAGGGAGATACGTGAGTCTAGGCTGTCAATTCTTAGGAGAAAGCTGTTAGGGTTGGAAGGCAAGTTTGGCAGATATTACTTTAAACAGGTATTTCGGCTGTTCCCCGATCAAATAAGACCCATGTATCGCTCGTCGTACAGGGCTTATGACGGTGTGAATAATATGTTCAATTTAGCCTATAGGATACTTTTCTGGAAGTGCTATAGAGCCCTGATTCAAGCTCATCTGGAACCGTATCTCGGATTCTTGCATAAAATACAGTTTGGGAGACCGAGCCTGGTCTGTGATTTTATAGAACTGTACCGACATCTGATTGATAATTTCCTTATCGAGTACTGTCAAGACCTTGGACCTGAAGATTTCTGCGTTAAAACTGAGGAGAAGAATAAGAAGCGGGGGAAGAGGGTGTACCTGATTGATTCCTTGACACAGGATTTGGTGGATAAGCTCTTTGACTACTTTCAAACGAAGGTCTACATTCCCAGGGTTAAAAGAGGGAAGAAACAGGAGCTGGAGACTTTGATTGATGAAGAGGCTTTCTTGATTGGTAGATACCTTCGGCTCAAAGGGGAAAGTTGGGTTCCTAGAATAGCTGTTCCGTGATTAGAATGATACCTTCGAGGAAAGTACGTGAAGAGTTCCGATTGATATACGAGCTTAAGGGTGCTCAAAAAGCCGTCGATGTGCTATCGAGATACTATGGTATAAGGAGAATGAAGATTGTAGTCGATGGCAGGAAGGTTGGAAATAGTGATGATGCGTGCTACTATGATTACGTTGCATATTTTCAGAAAAGAAAATTGAATAAGCGGAACGTTCTGCACGAGTTCTATCATCATCTTGCCTATGTTTATGACTTGGATTTATCGGATAGCCGAGAAGAGAGAGAAGCTAATCGGTATTCAAGAATGTTGAGAAAATGGTCATAGATTAACTCCTTTTCGGCGTGCGTAAACCCGCATCACTGCCTAAAGGTTACGAGCGCTAACCTACCAGAACTTCCACCAAGGTGCACCCTCCGCACGGAGGACATGTTTATTTCTTGAAAAGTATTACAATTATAAAGAAAATGGAGCGTGGTGGAATAAGGATATTAAAACATGGTTAATTATCGGTTTGGAGTCCGATAAACAATATTGGGACAGGACTGGGTAGTCATATATGGTGTTTTGATTGTGTAGTTAATGTTATATGTAGATAGAATAATGAGTTTTCACCATGACTGATGTTAGTTTTAACCTGAAACCAGTGTCAGAGAAGCCTTCAAGGAGATACAGGAAGGGTAGCAAGTACGACCCTATCCTGGATGCATTCATGTCTGGCATGAATAGCTTGGTTGCTGTTGATGTGGAAGGTAAGGATGCTAACTATCTGAGGACTCAGCTGAATAAGAGGATTGAGGCTAAAAACCTTAGCGGTTTAAAGGTCTCTGTGGTCAACGACACTTGCTATTTAGAAAAAGTATGAGACTCAAATTCAACACAGCCTCTCTTTTTTTTAAGTGCGGAATGTCCTGCATGAGTATTACCATCATCTAGCCTATGTCTACGACTTGGATTTATCGGATAGCAGAGAAGAGCGAGAAGCTAATCGATGTGCTAGGATTGTGCTTAAGGAGAAACGAATTAAATAACCTGTTTATGATGGTTTTATATTCATTGAAAATCTTCAACGGATTCAGTAACCGTGTCAACAAATCTTTGACGTTCAAATGTTAATTGGCCTTTTACTGCTGGAGTTTTAAGATTAATATCACTTAGTACTGCTACTTTTACTCTATCGGGAATTAATGAGGTTATTTGCTTAAGTGGTTCGATAGAACCTAATCGAAATGGGTCATCAACTTTTACATAACCAGAAAAATATTCTCCTGATACTAATTTCATAAATACATCAACCAAGTCTGAAGGAGATATTGTAGCTTTACGAGAAGCTCTTCTATATCGCATTTGAAGTCCTTGAATATTTCTTTGACCATGAGATATTGCGTATAACAATTCTCTTTGAATCTCAAATTTATCTTTTATCGCTTTTGGAATTGAAGAACTAAAAAATCTCTCTACTCCGATTCTAATATCAGCATTAACACGGTCAACATCTAATTCGTCCCATATACGTTCAAGGATACTAACGTCTTTCAGAGCTGAATGTATCCAATAACAATCGTTGTCTCCGTCTCTTGTTGGATTATGAGCACACTTCACACTTACTAATCTATCAAGAAAATCTTGTGATACTTGACCCTTCAATGTAACCATGAAAGATTCACTATTTGGAAAATCATTTGCGTTGAATAACCATTTTTTTTCTGAAGAATCATATTTTACATCCAATAATTCTATTTTATCAAGGTCCAAAACCTCATCTATCCTGAATCCCGTCGTTGCAGGAAGCTCTACTTTTCGATGTGTTTTTCGCTGTAAACCTGAAGGAATCTGTAATAGATATTTAATTTCACTGCTCCTATCCATATGGTCAATTCTGAATCGTTTAACTTCTGGTTTATATGGTCTAAAAACTTCTAGTAATTCATTGATTTGTTTGGCCAATGTCGTTCCCGTTTGTAGAGTTGATAAAACATCTTTTGTATTTTTTACATTTTCCATTATTCGCATACCTCCAACGGATTTATTACCTCAATAATAAAATCTAAATTAATAGGTAATTCAAGCATTGGCGTTGAATTTATTCTTTTATCTTCAATGCTAATTGTTGTTTCCACTGGTTCATACTCATTTTTTAATGAATCAGAATATATTAGTTTAATACGAACTTCTTTTATAGCCTTTTCAATAACTATGGTTGGTTCCCCCTGAGGTATTTGAATATTATCTTCAGGGTTTTTTTCAAAATAATACAATATAGAATCAATAATCAAATCTTCCATGTGCTTTGACACTAGTTCTTCAATCTTATCTTTATTAGATTCATCTAACGTCCATTTAGTAAATTCATCTAATTCTTCTCTTTCAATATCGAATGGTATAATTCCTTTTTCTATATTTTCAATAAATTCTTTTGTTTTATTTTGTAAATATAATGGATTTATTTTAATTTCCCTTGCATCAAATTCTACTTCTTCGGATTCAAAAGTAGTAATCATTTTTCGGAAAAGTTCTCTATACAATGGTTCTGCTCTTTCAATAAATTTACCACCTGAACTTGTTTCATTACGTATTATAATTTGCCCAAATCCAGTAAGTTTTAATTTCATATTCAATACTGAATCTAAATAAGTTTCATCAGTTATTACGACTGAGTTTGAAACATCTTCAATTTGTAAATATGGCCTGTAAATATTAGCATTAAATGATTTTTGATATATCATTTCTCCGTCTTTTAAAAAATCTATCAATATTTTTTTAACTTCATGTTGATTGTTAATTATGTTTATTGTAGCTATTGTAAAACCAAAATAATTTGGAGATTTAAGTTTCTCAATAATATAATGAGAATCTTTATTAACACACTCTTCAACATTAAAAAATTCTTTGATATGGGTATCACTAGGGATTTCAATCCGTATTAAATCATATTCGCAAGATGGCCCCCACATAAGATGTAAAGGAACCTCTTCTTTCGATAAGGCCCAAGGCGCTATATATTGTGAAATGAAATTAATGCTTTCCATAATCAAATCAACATTCAAGTAAGGATAAAAACGTATCGTATGGGCATATCTTATGGGAAAAGGAGAGACACCCACCAGATTGTCCAAACTTTTCCTGGTACTAAATTGTATTTCGTCGTTTGAACTGTTGCATTATATTCATGATATATTTTAATGGAGCCTTGTAGTTCGGCTTTCTCCCCAAATACCTCCCAAGGATTATAAAGTGATACTACCAACGAAGGACCTTCCACTGTCTTATTGAATAGTAGGATATTGTCTCTGTCATTAGTCTCGACGCCATTTTTCGAATCAATTTTCAATATAATTATCTCGGTGCTCGAAATATCTACATTAATTTTTAGATTATCTCCTAAAGTTGTAAAGCTCCAATCCCTTTCCTTATTGTTACCTAAATTGAAATCACAGTCAATTTTTTTTACTAATTCACTTTTAATGACCGTCTCTTCGACCGTGTAATACTCCTTTACTTCTCCATCTACCAATATCGGGAAAAAAGTGCCAAAACCTAACACAAGGAGAATTAACCATCCTACTGACCCCAGACCTCTATTTTTATTGCGAAGAATTTCTTTCATTTACTTCCCCCGAGAATGGGAATTGAAAAGCCCCCTATTTAAACATTATGTTAATATGGTCCATACATGATATATCATATGTTCTATCATAACTTACTTAACAAAGGTTAAACTTTTTATATTTTAACGGTGTTTTATCTTATTAATTAAAAGGTAGTTCAAATTGTCAACACAAATGGAACTTAATAGTGTTATTTTTGAGGGACATTATGACAGTATGAAGGCTGCTCTCACTCGTTCTATTCTTGGAGTAACGTATAAGAAATTTAAACGCAAGAAAGGCGCTTTTTTTGGCAATAGAATTCATAATGAAATATCAACTCAGGAAATGATTCAGCATCTATTTTATAACCTAAAAAATCAATTGCCAGATTTAAAAAATTATAAAATAAAGGCCAATTATAATTTGGAATGGGACAAAACTGGTAAGATATTAGCTTTTCACGACATCACTATCTCTGTATATCTACTTGTTGGAAAATTATTAGTGTCAAATTTAGAAATTAAAGAGAATATTCTACCAATTAAGATTGATTTATTTTATTCAAATATTGATATGGCAAGTCAGTCTGTAATAGAATATATTGACGATGTTGTTAGTGATTTGGGTGAAGAAGATTTTCATTATTTCAAATATGACATATTGAGCACTGAAGGAAAAAACGAAGCAGATAATCGACACGTAGAAAAAGTTCCTACTGTGATTATTCATGACGAAGAAATATTGGAGAATCCAAAGAAACGGGATATTGAAAATGCTATTCGAAAAATATCAATTCCCGATGTAAAAATAGATGATGTAAAATTTGAGTATGAGCTATCCACTCCAGGAAATGCAAACGAATTAGTAAAAGTATTTGCGAAATCATAATTCAAACCATTAATGGTTCTACCTGCTAAGAACCTTCAAAGATTTTCTTGATATACGCACGAGTACGAATGCCTTCCATACAGGCTGCACAGACACCGTATGTCGGATAATTGGCTTTTTTCTTTTTCATCTGCCTCATCGCAACCCTGTTATCGCACTCTGGGTTGTAATCTCTCGTTTTGCATTTTGGCATTTTCTCAACTCCTTTTCGTTTCACATGTATTTTCAAAGATTTTCTTGATATACGCCCGAGAACGCATACCTTCCAAGCAAATTGCACAGACTGTAATAGAGGCACCGAGCAGACTATAGGAGACCCCGCTCCCATCTAAAGCCTCTCGTCCAACTCTGTGGTCGCAATCTTTGCCTTCTCTATAAGGGCATTCGGGCGTTTTGTTTTCTCTACCCATCATCTCACCTCCTTTTCTGTGTTGTCAAGTAACTATCTTCTATGCCCTCGTTCAAGCCGTCAGGCTGAGAGAGTTCTATTTCTAATCCAAATCTACTTTTCAGCTTCTCCGCATGAAAGGAACTCTGCAATCGTTCACCTTCATAGGGAGACTCTATGACCTCTACGAAAACTGGGGCCTCTTGGTCCCCCTTAGCCTCTGTCCTATGCACCCACCCTCTATGCTTGTTGAAGAGAGGCCCTCTGATGTAGGCCCTATCCTCATTTGACATACCGACTATGTCTACAATCTCTCTAGCAGTAAAGTAATCAAGACATTGCACGTGGAAAGCATTCTCCCTAGTCTGGATAATGTAGCAGTTACCTAAGCTGAATATCTCAATCAGAGCCTCAAGCTCATCTCGAAGAAAGCCCAAGTCTATGTAATCATAGTCCATAAAGAGGACATGAAACGGGGTGTGAACTATGTTAGAGGCGATTCCATCAGTTCCCTGGTCTCGTTTTGGCATCTTTTGATACTTGAACAGATGTGTCGTTTTGAATAGGGAGAACCCCCAAATCAATATCATCAGCTAATCCTCCTTAAGCGCCCCAAGCGCCTTCGCCCACGCTCCAACCTCATTTCTATAGCCTTGTCACGGCCATATCTGAGCGTCAAATCGACTATTCCCCCAGGGTTTCTTTCAGCATCCTCCCATGTTCTTTCGGGGAACCCGTTGCGATACAGTTTTCTAAGGTTCTGATATTCGGTTCTGTACTTCCTCACCGTGCTTTGTTTTTTGCGGTCTGAAAGGCTTTTTTCTGTAACTTGAGAATCCTCTTTATTCTATTCTTGACATCCTGAAGACTCCTAGACCTACCAAAATGGACAACTCTGGATACTCGGTCGAAAATCGGTAAAAACATGAAATCAGGAAGGGTGTCCATTACGCAATCACCTCCCTTCTTATCCAAATATCCTTCTTGGAAGATTCTTTTCTTTCACCTAGAGAGTTTACACTAACCGAGCACACTATTTCCTTCAAAATCTACACCTCTAACTTTTTCTATAACTAAAATATTTTGGGAGTATCATTACTTCACTTTATTTGTGTATCTTCGTGTTCCCATAATCTCATTTCCTCTGGAATAGCATATTTTGTTAACTTCCATTTTTTTAATATTTTCAAATCCTCGAACTCCCAATCTACCGTTTTTCCCCTTAAGTGCTTTGTAGAACAGTTCGTACACCAAAGTTTGTCCTCTTCGTCAGCTTTTCTTCTAACTCGAAAAAAGATTCTGAGACAATTTGGACATTCACACTTATATTTATAAAAGGGAGTGTATATTCGCTTTGGCGGTTTTTTTCCGAATTTATAAGACAAGTCTCTTTCAACCGTAGCTTGAGATTTTTCATAACTATTGTAGGCTTCAAGGGTAGCTAGTATGTACATTTTCCTACGTATCTTTCCTTCGTCGAGACCCCTATCGACACGCACCAGCTTGCCTTCAATCTTATCAAAGCTTCCAAGATAGTCTCCAGTAGTCCTTTCTGATGATTTTGATTCCGCTATTGCTCGTTCATTTTTCGCACGACGTTTTAGTTCCGCAAGACGTCCATCTTCTTCGTGGTTCAGGAGAGTATCTATAGCTAACCAGACCGTCTGTGAACGAGATTTGCCAATTACATCAGCCAATTCTACGAGCATCTTCTTTTGCCACGCCTTCCCGTAGACTTCTACACGAGCTTTACTGTCATCAAGCTCCTCATCAAGCAATACCTCAGGTTTTCTTTTCGGTTTTACCATGCTTTGGCAGACGCCTCTGTTTAGTTTTGACCTTCGGTTTTACTTTATATATTTTATCGAGCAATTGTATAGTATCATTTTGAGAAAGTTTAGTCGGGTTTTTACAATTAGGACAATATAGAATCTTCGTACCATCTTTACTAAGATTGTTCACATTTTTCCATCGTGATGCTTCTGGCTCCCAATTATACCCACATCGTTTACATGTTATTATATACTGCATCTATTTACCTACTTATACGCTATTTTATACTAATACTTTAAACTTTATAAAGTATTTGGTATGATTTAGTTTCTACTAAAACCATAATTCACCTAGTGAAAATGATAAAATCCTAAAAACTAACCATTTTCTCACTCGAAAACAAAAATTACTTTGAAAATATCATCTTTCTTCTCAAAACATGATAATGCATAACCTCTTAACCTTTTAATGACTACTCAAGTTTTAACATCTAATGAATTTATAATCCATAATTAATTTAATTTAAATAGAGAGTAAATACGTTGCCATGCCTCTTGAAGATTTCCTCATACCAGGTGAAAATGTTCGGTATTCCAGCCCAGAATCTGTTGAGTACCAAGGAGGGAAATATAGCTTTTTAATAACAGATAGAAGACTACTTTTTCATCTGACCAAGGGACTTGTTTTCAAAAAAGATAAGGTAATTTCTGAAAATATTGGTGATATTGTGGATTTAACCTATGATGAAAAGGGAAGGTTAAACAAAAAGGGCTTAATTAAAATTACTACCCATCGGAAAAAATTAGAATTTGGTGGTTCACCAAATTCCATTTTAGCTATCTATCAAGAACTTCAAACGTTAATATCATAATTAGAAATATTTGGGCACGTAAAGCGATACATCCCTTATTTACTTATTATAGAACCCCGTATACCCGTATACGGAAATACGTATATCTATAATAAATAATATAACCTATTTTCAGGAAATTTTCCAGACATCTTTATTTACTCAGAATAAAAAGCATGCACGATTATTTTTTAGCTATATGAATTGAAATATACTTTTTAATCGATTCTTTAATAGCGTGAACTGTTTTTGGAAAAATTGATACGATACCCGCTTCCCAGGTGATACCAGACATTGGATATTTTGTAAAGTTTATTGACGAAACAATAGATACTTTCTCATCTAGAAGAATAATTTTTGCATGTATAGTATTGTTATAAATGATACGGATACCTTTATCTCTCAGCCATCTATGACTCTCCTCTTTAACATCATTATCTGGTTCCCTTGTAATTAATAAAATAGATTTTTCTTTTTGCATCAATTCTCCTAATAATTTGGTTATATCCACTAATTCTACATAAGGATTAACAATAATTATCTCTTTCTGAGCTTTCGATATCGCATATCTAAGAAAATCATTTAACAAATATCCATCTAAGTAAAAATGTGCCATCTCTACTGAGATATTTGGAGAATGTAACCTTAGCCAATCTTTTATCTCTGTATAATCTTCAACATGAGATTCCTTTATAAAATAATCTTGTTTATCTAACATCTCAATATCGGAGTAATTCTTAAAATAAGATTTATATTTATTATATAAATCCAATTCCACACTAAATACATCATATTCATTAACAGCTATATCTCCATCGTGTAATAAGACATTTAACATATCATCAAAAATATCTCCTGGAATATCTGTCACTACCTTTCTAATCTCATCATATGTTTTTAATCCTAAAATAGAAATTGCAGTAATTATTTCACCTTCAGGCTCACCCCAATACCTAGGCTCTTTTCGGATATGCGTCATGAGTTCTAATTAGCCCCTTTCCCGATATAAAAACAATCATTTAGCACTAAATAACGGAATAAAATACATCAACCAAGAAATCCTTTACATCCTAGAGATAGATATGAATACGAGAGATATGCGCTTGGATTTGACGGTCCAAAATTTAAAAGAAAAAGTGAATGAACTATATTTTACGTTGGGCGCAAGAGAAACCTCAGCACGTAATTAATTTATTTCTTAGATTTTAGCCTTGTATTGGCAATTGCATATAAGCGGTCCTTCGTCTCTTTCAACACATCAAAGTTATATTCTATTAGAAAAGATTCGCAATCTGACTTAGTTAACCTACTTAAACTATTAGCCCTAGCCCAGTCTATACACTGGTCCACTAACGAAGGTATTTCTTGTCTTTCTCGAAGCATTCTTTCTTCACGTCTGCTCTCCATTTTTAATTGTGCTTTATCATAAATGTCTCTCTCGGTATCTCTAAGTAAATCCAATTCTAATTCTGCGGTAAATCTCATAACATCCGCAAGTCGAACTTTTTGAAGTTTTTTCTCATCTAACCAATCAACATATCTGTCAACTATTGAAGGAACTTCAGTTTGTTCTCTCTCCAAGCGTTCCTTCTTCTCAGAGTCTCTTAAACGTGATAGTTCAATATCAGCTAAAGCACGAGCTTTACTAAGTTTCATAGAAGTATCCGATGGTAATCCAAACCTACCGCTGAGACCTTTTGTCTGAATGAAGAGTTCCCACATACCATGTGGTCTACTTTCGGAAACTGGAAACTCATCTCTTAGAAAGGTAAGATAATCTGCTACAAGTGATTCGGGTGTACTTGTTTGGATATATTCAGGAATTGATGTCGTAAAAGGCTCAGATACATATCCTATTGGTTCTGATTCAATATCCTCATCAGAGGGAATAGCTGTATGTATTTTATGGAGAAAGTTAACAACCATACAGTTTTCATCAAGCCACATAACGCATTGATTTTCTTTGCAATCTTCTTTAAAGAAAGGGCAAAAACTCATGTGGATGACACTCTCCCAAGTTCTTCAAAGGCAGTCTCAATCTGAGTAGATAATTTTCTTTTGTAATCATTCACGACACCAGTAATAGTATCAATATCTCGAATGCATCTGGCTCTCAAGCCCTCAGCAGTTGAATTTATTTTCTGTAGAGAATTGCTGAGTGTCTGTATTTCAGTAATTATATCATTGACCTTGGTAAGCGTTTTACTCCAATCTTCAGCTGGTTTATCTTGCATCTTGAGAGATTCTACCTCAATGAGTTTCTTTACTACATAGAATGCGAATAAATGACCTGAATGATTCAGCTCACTATCTACAACAAAGATGGCTGTTCTGTCCAGATTATGTTTAAGATTTATACAGCTTGAACATTTAGCAATTTTAGTACGTAGAGAGACGAATATTCCATATTTTGTATCTCTAGTTTCCATGTCTTTCCAGAACTTGTCAACTTGTGTTGTAGGTACATCGCCAGTATAATCCTTGACTTCAATTAAAACTGGTGTGTTTGAATTAGAGACTGTGGCTAAAATGTCTGTATATCTGCTAATTCCCGACACGTCCTCGAAAGAATCATCCATAAAATGCGCTTCATAACTCTGGAAAAGAGCCTCGACTGTAAATTCTCCTCGTTTTGCAGGAGTCATTACTGTTGGAACAATGTGTTTCAGTTGTTCTCTAATTGTATTGATATCTTGTCTAAGTGGTGAAAAGAAGGCTTCTACTGAATCCTTGCTCGTGCTGATGGAGGCGTGAGTAACGACCATATCACCTAGGATGATATACTTCTCGATTATACTATCTCGTTGGTCTTCAGGCATTTGATTTACGATTTCAATGGCTTTCTGTTCGATGAGAGTAAGTTCAAGTGTCAGACTTTCAGAATCACTTTGAAGCACCATTCTAAATAATATCTACTTTTCAACCATTTAGTGTTTGTGAAACTTACACTTACTCGCCTGCAATGCAAGAAATATCCACAATATCACCTTCTCCTATCGACATTAACCTCCGTTAGAAAAACTCGCTCGATTTAGTATAAAATCGTAGGCCTCGAAAATGTGGATGAGATTTCAAAATATCCTTGCCCTCGCAAGATAATAAAATCAAAATGTTAATAATCTTTTAATTAGTATTTATGGTTATGGATAATTATATCAGCCAAGAAAAGGCAGTACAGGAAACAACACTAAATAAAATGAATATTGTTATTGAAACATCAGATAATTGGTTTAACATATTTAACAATATCCTTAACAATATTATTAATGAAGGAATAGATACAGAAGAAGAAAATGGTTACTCAAAAATGGCTGTTTTATTTTTATCGATAAAGTTATTTCGTATTTTAAGGGCTGCTCATTACTGTGTGTTAAATAGTCACTACGATATCGCTTATGCTTTGCATAGAATGGCTTTTGAAGCTCACCTTTTGATGGTTTATTTATCCAATAAGGATAAAGAATCTGAAGATTGGTATAATGGTAAACAGTATAAACCGAGTTATTTACGAAAACAAGTTGGTCCAGAATATTCTCCTCTATATAAACATACATCACTGTATGTTCATCCTAATATTCTATCAATATTAGGAAATATATTAGTATATACGGAAAAAGGTGCTAATATATATACAATAAATATTGATACTAAAATGTGCAATAATATGTTATTTGGTCAGTATGCATTACAACATGGTACTACATTAGTATTTTACAGTATATTTCAAGAAAGAATTAGTAAAATGTCAGAAGATAATGACAATATTTTATCTTGGATGAAATTAAATCAAATAATATATAATAAACTAAAAAATGAGATTAGTCATCGCCAAGTTTAATATAAAATGCAAGAAATACCCATCAATTTCACCTTCTCCCATCGACGTTAACCTCAGCCATAGCATCTACGTTGCCCTCCACTCTCCCCAGAACGAAGTTCGGGGGGGGGATAAACTTTAACCCCCAAACCCCAAACACACACTTATGCCATTAGGCGACGATAGTTTTATCCTCACATATCCTTAATTCTA
>JAEOTW010000337.1 GCA_016839655.1 Promethearchaeota archaeon
CCAAATTATCCACCTGAAGTAACAGTAATCTCTCCACCTAATGGAGCTGAGAACGTTCCTGTTTCAACATCTGAACTCACATTCCAAATAAAAGATTTTAATGAGGATCTGATGAACTATACAGTTAGTACTGATCCTGATATAGGTTCTGGAAATGGAAATAGCATTCCAGGTGGAACTTATACCGTTCCAATTAGTGGATTAGAGGGTACTGAAGAATATACATGGCATATTCAAGTAGATGATGGAGTAAACGTAGTGGATGTATCATCCTCATTTACCACAGAGCCAGTAGCACCCATTGTCTTAAGTCCGATACCTGAAGACGGTGCAAGGTATGTCCCTGTTGATTTAACTCAGCTAAGCTTCTTCCTGAACGACCCTCAGGGTGATCTGATGGATTACACGGTTGAAACATCCCCTGATATTGGTTCAGGTAGTGGATCAGGTGTTGGTGATGGAACATACAGTGTGGATGTCAGCGGTGTTGACTATTCTACGGATTATACGTGGTATGTTAATGTCACCGATGGTACCAACTGGAAACATAAAATTTTTGGTTTCCAAACCGAACCAAAGATGGTGTTCAATCCGTTTGATGAAGGCTGGTTGTACCGAAAAAATATTACAATTAACCATGCACAGGTTGCTGATGATTTAACAAATTTCCCAGTTCTTATAAGTACAACTGATGCTGATTTGCGTGATAAGGCTCAGGATGATGGGGATGACATTCTATTCATGGATGGCGATGGTGTGGCTACTCGGTTGTATCATGAGATTGAACACTATGACGATTCATCTGGTGAGTTGGTTGCTTGGGTGAATGTTACTAATCTTGCTTCAAATCAAGATACTGTGATATGTATGTATTATGGAAATCCAGATAGTGGAAATCAACAGATGACTGAGTATGTTTGGGATTCTCATTTCTTAAGGGTGTATCATCTAAACGACGGTGATACCAGCACGACTGTGAAGGATAGCACGAAAAATTATAAACATGGAACGAAAAAGTCAAATAGTGAACCCTCTCAGGCAGATGGAATAATATCTTATAGCCAACATTTTGATAACAATGATGATAATATAGGATTACCAAACCTAGATGAAAATCGCTATACCGTAGAAGGATGGTTTAATCGTGATACAGTATGGGATGAATCAAGTACTGCCTGGGAATTTATATATAGTGCTGGTGACGTAAATCCAGATAACTATGTGATGTTTACAGATTTATTTGATAGTTCTGGTAGACTAGACTTTAGACATAATGGACCAGATAATAATTTACTAACTATCACTGACACGTGGTCACCCAATACATGGTATTATTTTTCTGCTACATACGATGGTTCGACAAAAAGAATATACATAAATAACTACGAAGAAAACAGCGATCCGTATGAAGGTGGGAGATTACGAGGCGGGAACTATCATTTACTTGGATCCTATTATAGAGATACTGGCACTTATCCTAATTATGGTGTATTTGATGGAAAAATAGATGAATTCCGCATCTCTGATATTGCCAGGAGTTCTGAATGGGTTTCAACATCATATAACAATCAAAATGATCCCTCTGGTTTCTTAAGTTTTGGACCTGAAGAAACAGGATCTTAGTATTAGAAAACCAGAATTAGATAAATACCAGTTGAAGTTAATATTTGCGTACAATTCCTGTAGCATTGACTAATTAACTTTTACTCATTAATTAAAAAATTCTGACTTGTTAGCCAGACTTAATTATTTCCTCTAAATTTTTACAAAAACGTTACAATACTAAGGAAATATAGAATATGTGAATCAAGCTTACACCTGAAAGATGATTTTAATGAAAGCTGTATTTTTGTTGCAGACGAGAGAAAAAGAATATTGAAGTTGTTCTAAATAGGAAGAGATTAGATACAAAGAGGAGAAAACTTGGCGTAATTATGGGAGATAATGTACAGACAGGAATAAACTCAATGATCAATATTGGTTTTATGATTGACAATAATGTTTTTATTGATGTCGACTCGGTGGTAACTGGAGAATTAAAGTCCGATGCAAAAATGATGTAAAGGAAAATTTCATTTTTCCACATGTATTTAAAATAAGTAAATGATTCAGCCACGATGATCGCTAGAAAATCCTTCCTAATCGTAGCATCGCAATTCTTTGCTCGTTTTATTGGTTGGGTTGGTCTTGTTGTCCTTGCAAAACTTTGGAGCGGATTTGCACCTGAAGCTCTTGGTACTATTGGATTTGCTATGGCGTTTCTTGCATTATTCAACATTATAGCTGATCTTGGTTTTTCTCGGGCACATATTAAAAGAATATCTGAAGGAAAAGACTTAGGCACATGTATTGGTACCTATGCTGCCATCAAGTTATTTCTTACTGGGCTAATGGTAACAACTGTATTCACCGCTATTTTTATCTGGAAAAATGTGTTCCAGGGAAGCTTTTACGATGCTACAACAGAATCAGTTATTGTTGTATTCCTCTTTTACTACATTTTTTTAAACCTCCGTCAGATAGCAACTGTTACTTTCCAAGGAAGAAGAGAAATTGCAAAGCGACAGGTTGCAGGACTCTTTGAAAATATTGTAAAAATCCCTCTTATGGTTCTTGTTGCTCTTGCAGGTGTTAGTATTGTAGGAATTGCAAGTATTACACCTGCGGTTAACTGGCCTCAGTTTCTTCAACCACTGCAGCATTTTCTTGCAATTCATGCAATTGGTTCCCTTGCGATGGTCTATGTATTTGGGGTAATGGCAACGTTTTTTGTAGGAATGTGGCTCCTTAGAAAATATCCTCTAAAAAAACCGAACTTTAATCTTTTTAAAAGTTATTTCACATTTGCTTTACCAGTGATGCTCCTTTCTGTGATTTCGGTTATTTCTGTCAATATAGATAAGATAATGATTGGATATTTTTGGACATCGGTAGAAGTCGGGTATTATTTTACTGTACAACAGGTATTGCAAATTATTCTTATACTTTCTATGGCTGTCGGCACTGTTCTTTTCCCGTCACTTTCAGAGTATCATTTCTCTAAAAACTTTGAAAAAATCCAACAAACAACTCATTTGGCAGAAAGATACATCTCTATGGTAATGATCCCTCCAATTGTGGTTATCATAATTTTTGTGAAGCCAGTGATTAGTATAATGCTGAGCGGTGCCTTTCTACCAGCAGCATCGGTACTTATTACATTGACAATTTTTGCTTTTATCACTTCTCTTAACATGCCGTATATTTCTTTGATAAGCGGTGTAGATAGGCCAGGTGTCGCAGCAAAAATCGGTTTTGTCATGTGTGGTACAAATATCACTCTAAATTATTTGTTGATACCTGAAGGAGGGCTTCTTTCTGCCATTGGAATCAATGGTCCAACAGGTGCTGCAGTTGCGACAGTTTTATCTAGTTTAGTTGGATTTTTTGGATTACGATTAGCAGCGAAAAAGTTGACAGGGATAAAACTTTTACAGAGCCATACTCCTCGTCATATCCTTGCTGGTTTAATCATGGCTGGTATGTTATACTATATTGACTCCCTAATTCCACTAGTTCGTTGGTATCATTTACTGGTGTTTGCGGGAGTTGGTTTAGGAATTTATCTTGGAATATTGTTTGTGCTGAAAGAATTTAAAAAACAGGATCTACTTTTCTTCTCAGGTATGTTACATCCTAAAGAAATGATAGATTATATAAAATCTGAATTGAGAGTAAAATAGTGAATTAAACCTTTAACCCATTTGGTGGAAAGTGAATTAAATAGAAATAGTTTTTATTATAGAACTTAATGGGAGGCTGCTATGTTTATCGTAGAAGTTGGCAAAGTAAAAGGTAAATGCCCGATCTATTATGAAGTGGATAAAATAAGTTGTTTTACGCTATGACATTTCCAGAGAATGATTATGCTTTTAAAAGATAAGAGATGAACCGCATGTCCCAAATGAAAAAGATAAGTAAATTTAAAAAGGCTTTGAACGATCAAAAAATCCCTTATTTAATAGCAGAAACGGCATATATTCATGAGGGTGACATAAATTACTTGTATTCCATCCTTGATGATTTATCTAAATATGGTTGTTGTGATGCAGTAAAATATCACATATTAATTGACGTTGATTCGTATATCACACCTTCTCATGATCTGTATAATTTATATAAGAACTTTAAATTATCAGTGGATGATTGGACGGTATTATTAAAAAAGACAAAATCAAAAAAATTTGAGACCATTGTTTTGGCTGATGAGTTGAAAGCAATTGATTTTGTAGAGGAACGCATTCATTTGGTTGATGCAATAGAGTTACATGCAATAGCGATAAACAATATTGAAATGTTAGAAAAAGTAAAACATCTTTTAATCCCAATCATTCTTGGCATTGGCGGTTCAAATATTGAGGAAATTAATTTTGCCATACGCTATCTTGATAGGAGCGATATCCTTTTATTTTATGGTTTTCAAATTTATCCTACAAAATATGAATATATAAATCTAAATAGAATAAATAAATTAAAAGATATTTTTAAATTACCTGTAGGCTATGCCGATCATACAAGCTGGAATAGCAAATATAATGAGCTGATAACGCTATCGGGATTTGTAAAAGGGGCAAATTTTATAGAGAAGCATATAGCTTTAAAAGCTGGAGCGGAAAAAGTAGATTTCGAATCAGCAATTAGTGTTAAAATGTTATGCAATATAAAAAGAAAAATGGATTTGTTAAATAAAGTCTTAGGAAAAGATTCCTTTGAAATTAGCAGTTATGAGAATATAGTTGCAAAGAATGGACCTATGAAGTTTACTATTGTTGCATCAAGGGATTTAAGGAGAGGTCAAACTATAACAAAAAGGGATATTACTTTCAAAAGAACTAACCTAGAAAATACTATTGAACAGAGAGATTATCTTAAATTGATCGGCAAAAAACTAAAGGTAGATGTACCTCAACTCGGATTGATTAACTGGGAAAAGGTTGAAGGATAATGAAAAGTGCAATAACAATTACTGCAAGAACGAAATCAACAAGACTCCCTTTGAAAGTTATGAGGTATATAAAAGGAAAACCTATGATTGAGCATATGATGGATCGCCTAAAAACATCTAAACTATCAGACGATATAGTGATGTGCACATCAACTGATCCACAAGATGATATTCTTGTTGATGTATCTGAAAAAAAAGGAATAAAATATTTTAGAGGAAGTAAAGATGATGTTTTAGATAGATTATATAATGCAAGTAAGAAGTTTAATATAGATTTTATAGTAAGCACAACAGCAGACAATCCACTGGTGGATCCTATTTATATTGATAAGATAATAAAAACATTCAAAGAGACAAATGCAGATTATATAACCTGCATGAATCTTCCTTTAGGAACCTATTCTTATGGTATTAAAGTTAAAGCTCTTGAAAAAGTAATAGAATTAAAAAAAGAAAATGATACTGAGATTTGGGGTCATTTTTTTGAAGAAACAAAAGAATTCAAGAAAATTGATTTAGAAATTGAAGATGATTTAAAACACCCGGAGATCAGGTTAACTGTAGATGAAATAGAAGACTTGAAATTGATGAGAATAATATTTAGCAAATTTTACAGAAAAGACAATAATTTCAAATTAAAAAAAGTTGTTAAATTTCTTTTAGAAAACCCTGATTTAATGGATATAAATAAAAATGTCTTTCATTGGACAAAAGCAGAAAAAAGTTGATTTTTTGCATAAAATGAATTTATCAATCCATGTCATCTTTAAAAATGATCTGCCGATCAACAAATTGTTTTTGACAAGGAACATTCCAGAAATTCTTTTTTTTCAAAACATCAAAGAAAAGTTCGGCACTGTTGCCTTTTCCGAATTCGTATGTTTTTTCAAAAGATTTGCCTTCAAGATTAGTTATTTCTCTTATAATTTTATTTTCATCTGCTTGCACGTTTATTATGGATTTGTTTTTACTTCTATTAAGTTGTCTTGTTCCAATATTAATCGTTGGTATCCCATATGCTCCCGCTTCTCTTATTCCACTACTTGAGTTTCCAATAATGAATTCACAATTTTTTAATAAGGTCAAAAAATATTCAAATCGCATCGATGGTAGTATTCTAAAATTTCTTTTCTCTTTAAGTTTTAATATTTCATTCAAAATAATATCAGATCCATGGTCATTATTTGGATGTATTGCAACATAATTTTTATTTGATTTAATTAATGCTGAAATTATATTTTTTATGTCTTTTTCTAAGTTTTCTAACTCAGTAGTAACAGGATGATAACAGAAAATTGAATAATTATCAAATGGAATTTCATAGCGTTTTTTAACGTCCTTTAATGAAGGTAATTTATCTGACATCATTATATCGATATCTGGAGAACCTATTACGAAAATAGTTTCCTTATTTTCGCCCATTTGAATAAGTCTTTGTCTAGCTTTTTTATTTGCTACAAAATGTATGTGGGACATTTTTGTTATTGCATGCCTAAAGTGTTCGTCGATTGTCCCTGATATTTCTCCCCCTTCTATGTGTGCGACTGGTATATTGTTAATCGATCCCACCATTGCTGCCGTCAAAGCTTCGATCCTATCGCCATGCGTGACTACTAGATCGGGTTTTAATTCTTTTATATAGTTGCTAAATCCCAATATCGTGTTGGATAGTACGATATCCATATCTGTATTGTCACTTTGATTTATGAATGGATGAATATTTTGATATTTTTGTTTTTTTACTTCGATAAAGGTAAAGCCGTATTTTGCTAGCATATGCATGCCAGTTACAAATATATGGCAATCAAAAAGATTTGATTTTTCAATTTTGTTAATTAATGGTTTTAATTTGCCAAAGTCGGCTCTCGTTCCAGTTAAAAAAACTATTTTTTTAGTTTTCAATTTGATCTCTCCGTATTTGCATATCTTTTGATATGTCTTTAATGGCCTTCTTACCTAACATTTTTTCATAGTATTCGGCCTTTATCTCCCCTGTGCCTGGTCTTTTCACCCAAATATTATCTTTAGTAAGTGTATCTCCTTTTTTAATTTCTTTTATAGAAACAACACAAGCATAGGCAAAATTAATTGTAGATTGTTCTTCTTTCAATATTTCTTTTTTGCCACCAAGTACCTCATGAATCGCATTACATCCCTTAATTAAATCTCGAATTTCTGGCGGTGTAACTGAAATTGGAATATCTGGACCAGACCACCTTTTGTCAGAAGTAAAATGTTTTTCCAATATTGAGGCACCTAGAGCAACTGCAGCAAAGCATGTATAGTTGCCCAATGAGTGGTCGCTTAACCCCAATACTGCATTTGGAAATTTTCTTTCTAAATCTTTTAAAGCACCCAGTCGAACCTTGTTGTAAGGCGTTGGATACATAGAAGTACAATGTAGTAATGCATATGACACTTTTGCTTCTTCGATAATTCTTACACTTTTGGAGATGCTTTTTATGTTGTTCATTCCAGTACTTAGAATAATTGGTTTTCCAAACGATGCAATATGTTTGACAAGGGGATAATTATTACACTCTCCTGAGCCTATCTTAAATGCAGAAACATTCATTCTATCAAGGCGATCTGCTGCTGCTCTTGAAAAAGGCGTAGATAAATATATCATCCCCAATGATTCAACATATTTTTTTAAATTAATATCGTCTCTTTCACTTAAACTACATCTCTTCATAATTTTATATATAGATTCATTTGCATTACTCGGAATTACATTTTTTGCTGCAGGAATCATTTCATCTTCGATGACGTGAGACTGAAACTTAACACATTCAGCTCCAGAATTATAGGCATCATGAACAATTCTCCTAGCTTTTTTTATATTTCCTTCGTGGTTTATTCCAATTTCTGCTATAATTAATGGTTTATAATCTGGACCAATAATTCTATTATCGATTTTAATTTTACTTTTCATCTTTCTTCCACTATAATAAAACTTGTTCTTTTATTTTTTTATCAATAGATTCTCATTTTTATACTCTTTCCCCCAAGCTCGTAAATTAACACCTTTAAGAGGACATGGATAGCTGGTTGTACAATGTATAGCAACAATTTGTTTATTACCTTCAGATTTAACTGCATCAATAGCGTTTTTTACCTCCTGAAAAGTTGTCATTTCCGTACCAAAAATTATCGGCTAATTTTTTTTGCTGCATGTTTGATCAATCTATTTCTAAAGATATAACTTCCATTACTAAGAATTAAGGCGTCCGCCTAAATAATTTCGTTCAGATTACATGAACCTAAAAAGAATTTGCTTCAGTAAATTTTTAACATTCCGATTATAAATAACAGATGCTATACTACCCTCTTTGTAAGCTGTTAGTTTGTCTGAAATAGTGTATGTATTTCCCGTGCTACCGTACCCTAATTCTTTAAGCAAATCTGACCTCAGTATTTCACAGTATTTTACCTCTTTGCTGTCTTTCTTTTTCTTCCACCGATAACAAGCTTTTTTATCAAACATTTTATTTAGATCATGAAAGGCCGAGTTGTCTAACCAATCGATTCCCCTGTCTTTTCCAGAACTAACGTTTCTTGTGAGTTCTACTCCTAGAAAATCAGACAACTTTCCAATGGTTGGTTCTGTATTCAAAATTAAATCTTCAAACTTAACTCTAAGAAAACTTTCACTTTTAATTCCTAAAGCGACGTTTATGTCGTTCTCCAATTCCAACATGTAGCGCGGGAGGTAATAGTTGGGAAACGCATTTTTGACTGATAGCAAAACGTCCCTTGGATCCCTGAAGATGTATATTACATTAACATCTGTTTCATTGATAATTTTCGGCATCCATTCGTCAACAACTGTTACCTTGGAACCTATTACTTCATAACCATTCTTTTTTCCCATTGCATCAAGTGCAGCGTCATACAACTCTTTTAAATTTGTAAATTCTTTACCCAATTCATCCATCACATTACTTCCCATGGTCCGAGCTTCTGCTTTCAATTTAAAAAGTAAAACATTCTTCTGTTGTTCATCTAATGGTGTTAAAAATGAATTGATTCGTAAGTTCTTGGATGTTCTAAAAATCGTCACTAAAAAATCTCTGTATATAAGGCACTTTTCTTGGGAATTTAAGAAGTTGGCCAAAAAAGTTGTACCCGATCTCATATACCCTGTAATCAATACTTTTTTCATTTTCTCCCTCTGGGTCAATCTTTGTCCAAACTTCTCGCACATCCACGATTCGCAAGACTAACCTGACGCCAATGCATAGAGGAATTAATAAAGATTAGCCAATTATGATTATTCTCCCAATTTGGATTCTCGTTCATTTTTCCTTCTTATTATTTTTTCTATGTCCTTTACAACTCTCTCACTACTTTTACCATCAAGATAACCTAATTTTGATTCCAGGTATTTTTTTCTCTTTATTTTAAATTCTTCTTTGTATTCCTTGGTAAGACATTTTTTTAAATGCTTACTAAGCTCTTCCGGAGTATCTGCTCTCAATTCAATTTCATTATTGAAATGATCGAAGAAATCCGTTAAATTTCTTTTAATCAAAATAATTGGGATTCCAAAAACCACTGCCTCAAAAGAACTATAGGATGCAACGGATACTTGAACATCTGTTATCTTAAATAAGCTGTTTAAATCTTCTTTTTTTACAATTGTATAGTTATCTCCACCTAAATCATCTAAGATTTTTTTATAACGCTCAACACCTTGTCTTGGGTGAATCTTTACGATGAAATAAAAATTTGGGTTTTCTTTGATTAAATTTCGATATAAATTTTCCGTATCTCGAATATTTTTTTCATCTAAATGTTCATCTAACATCTGCGTACAAATTGTTATTACCGGTTTATTTTCAGGAACGTTAAATCCTAATTTATCTAAATTGTCTTCAATGGATCTCCTATTTAAAATAGGATCGAATGCGGGATTCCCTGTTATATATATATTTTTTTCAATTTTTTGTCCTTTGTAACAGTTTTTAAAATTATTACCCCATAAAAAAAGATAATTCTTTGGTCTTTCGTTGCCAAAAACATCTTGTCTCCGAAACAAGGGAATATTTAATAGTTTATTAAAGAATAAATAACCGAATTTGTCTATCAATCCCATCTCTCTCTTACTATCAAAAAAAGATGGCTGGACTATTATGAAAGGCACGTTATTTTTTTCTGCCCAAGCATTGCACATCCTATTTACATACTCCCCCATATCTGTTGCAGTTACAATTGCATCAGGATCAAGTAAGTTCAATTGTTTTTCTAACTGATTGTAAAGGTCTTTTGAATTTTTTATCACCTTTCTGAATTTTTTAAACTTACTGTCAGTTTCATCCCAAGCAGTGAGTAATGATTCATCAACCTCGTAATATTCGTCAAAATACTTTTTTACTTCTTCTATTTTTATACCTTTCTTGTTAAATTTGGCAAAAAATGGTTCTTTTGTGTTAAAATAAACATTATGAAATTTTCCCCTTGCAGATTTAGCAATATTGAAGAATACTGGATGAGACAAATAATAATAGCTAGGGATATAAACAATTTTTTTTTTCATTTCGCCTCTTCTCTCGTTTTTAATTTAAATAACAATTTTTTTATTTCCTCTTTTGAAAGAGGTTTAATATCTTTTGATGTGTATCGATTTAATTTGCTGTGTACTGCATTTTGATAATCATTAACTTCAAATTCTATATTTGGAATTTCTAATTGTGGAGGTATTATTATCATTTCCTCAGTTTCAAATGCCAGTTTCGCCTCAGTCTCAGTCATGAGTTCTTCAAAGATCTTTTCACCAGCTCTAGCACCTACAATTTTCTTTTTAATATCCTTTTTCTTGTAACCGTATTTTCTGCTATATTTTTCTATGACTACATCTGTCAAATCCCCAAGTTTTACGACAGGCATTTTTAGAATAAAAACTTCTCCACCTTTTGCCATTATTGTAGCCTTAAAAACCAAGTCAACCGTGCTTGATATTGGCATTACAAATCTCGTCATATCAGGATCGGTAATAGTTATCGGTTTTTTTTGTCTAATTTGCTCTTCAAAAAGAGGGACAACAGAACCACGAGAAAACAAAACGTTCCCGAATCTTACACAGGAAAATATTGTTTTTTTTGTACCTTTACCCTCATTCGCATCAATAATAAGTTTCTCAGATAATAGTTTCGTTGCACCCATTGTATTAATCGGATTAACAGCTTTATCTGTACTAATGCTTATCACTTTGTCAACATCATTACTAAATGCTGTTTCTATTACGTTTTGAGTGCCAATTACATTAGTTTTTATCGCTTCGAATGGGTTGTACTCACAAAGTGGAACGTGTTTTAAAGCAGCAGTATGAAAAACGATATCAATATCTTCCATTGCAAGATTCAGTCTTTCTTTATCTCGAATATCGCCGATCAAAAATCTTCTATTGGAAATCTCATGCATCATCTTATCTCCGCCGTCATCAGCCTGATGCATCATTCTAAAGGTATTATCTTCATCGTTACTGAAAATCCTAACAACCTTTGGTTTATATCTTAAGACACTCCTTACAATTTCACTTCCAATACATCCAGTTCCTCCGGTTACTAGGATTTTTTTATTTCTAAAAATATTTTCTAATTGTTTTTCCATTATTTTCACCAATAACAATTTCTAATATTATCAACTATGTAATTTATTTCTTTATTTGCTAATGTTGGATATAATGGTAAGGTAAGAACTTTTTTGGCTATTTGTTCTGTCTTTGGTAAATCACCTTCTTTGTAATTGAATTCTTTCCTGTATAATGTTTTTAGATGAATGGGCTCGAAATATACTTTTGTCATTATATCTGCATTCGTCAGATGTTGTTGCATTTTATCTCTACTTTTGTTATCATCTAGTTGTATAGTATACATCTGATAGACATGATAATAATCTTTGGATTCCATAGGAGGTTTTATTTTATTGGTTTTTGATAATTTCTTGTTATAATAGTTAGCTTTCTCTCTCCTCAGTCTTATGATTTTATCGATTTTTTTAAATTGTGATAATGCTAGAGAGGCTGTTATGCTAGACATTCGATAGTTATAGCCTACTCGAATGTAGTCTAACTCTTTTGTTGTAGAAAAATATTCTTCTTTATTTTCCAGACGTCCGTGTGAACGAATAAGTTTTAGTTTTCGATAGATATCTTTAGAATCTGTAACTATCATTCCTCCCTCTCCTGCAGTGATAACTTTATTTTGACAAAAACTGAACATAGCAGAATGTCCAAAAGTTCCAACCATTTTTTGATATATTTTTGATCCAAGAGATTCCGCAGCGTCTTCTATGAGTAACAGCCTATGATCATCGGCAATTTCCCGTAACGCTTTTATCTCTTTACAAGGCTTACCTCCATAATGAACAGGAATAATTGCTTTTGTTTTATTGGTTATTTTCTCCTTGACATCTTCTGGATCTAAACCATATGATTGTTCCTCGATTTCGGCAAATACTGGTTTCGCCCCTGTTAATATAACCGCATTTGCGGTTGCAATAAATGTGAATGAGGGAACTATTATTTCATCTCCTTTCCCCATCTCATGTGCTAGTATCAATGCATGAAGGGCGGATGTACCAGAATTACATGATATTGCATATTTTCTTCCTATGTATTGAGCAATTTCCATTTCTAATTCTTTTATTTCTGGACCGGTTGACCAGTAATTTCCCCTTTTTATAACATTTGTTACTAATTCGATATCTTCCTCATCCCAATAAATATTGAATAAGGGTATTTTCCAGTTCATTTCTTTTTACTCCCAATTATTTTTATAGGAGAGCCATAGGCAACCATGTCATCTGGGACATCTATATTGACAAAACTATATGCCCCTATTACTGCGTTTTTGCCGATTGTCACACCCGGCATGACCGTTGAGTGTGTGCCAACGCGTGCATTTTTTTTAATTACTATTTTTCCTTTTTTATCATCAATTGTTGAGATAGAATATATTGAACAATGTGAACCAATCTGTACATTTTCTTCAATTACCACTCCATATTCTGCATTTATATATGTAAAAGCGCCGATGTCTGTATTTTTACCTAGTTTTAATTTGTCTTTATTCTGAATTAAAAAGTGATATTTTGGATGAAGTTTTTTTTCTTCAATTTTTGGAAACTTCCAATTTTTTAATCTTTCTTCAGACACCATATTCCTCTTTTTAGTAAGTAAGTTTTTTTTGAATTAGCTCATCATCGATTTTTATTTCTTTAATTTTTTTCACGATTTTTTGTGCAGCATTTCCATTTCCAAATCTATTTTTACATCTCTTCACTTTTCCCTGAAAATCTTTATTTTTAAGAGCATAATCAATTGCTTTCAATATTTTGTTTTTATCTGGTTCTACGTTTATGATATTTTCAGATTTTTCTCGTCCCTGTTGTCTTTTTCCAATGTTTATTACTGGAATCATAAAAGAAGGTGCTTCAATTATTCCACTACTTGAGTTACCTATCATTATTTCAACTGACTTCATTAAACCAAGATAGTCTTCATGAGCTAAATTTTTGAAAATATGAATATAATCTTTGCCTTTGTAACTTTCAATTAGATCTATTAGTTTTTTACTTCCTGCATCACAGTTTGGATAAATCACAATTGTTTGTTCTTTTAAATACTCTAATGCAAGGAAAAGCTCTTTCATATCTGAATATCCTTTGTAATCAATCGTTGTTATAGGATGTTGTACGACTAAAAATGTTGTTTTATTTGGATTTAAATTGTATTTTTTAAAAATTTCGTCTTTGGATGCAACTTTTTTGTTAAGTATTGTATCCAATGTCAGTGCTCCTGTAAAAAATATTCTTTTTTCTTCCTCTCCCATTTTTTTGATGCGTTCTGCATTTAGCTTTGTATGTGTAAAATGAATGTGAGCAATTTTTGTAATAGCGTGCCTTATCGACTCATCTATAGTAAATCCTGTTACATCTCCACCGTTTATGTGTGCAATTGGAATATTGAGGTATAATGCTGCTAAAGAAGCTGCTAATGATTCGCTTCTGTCCCCAAGAACTATAATCATGTCTGGTCGTTTGTTATTGAAGTATTCTGTAAAGTTTTTGATACCTATTGCTAAGTAATCTGCCATATCTTTAAGGTGGTCTCCTCTCAGAGGCATGTCGATTTTTACTAATTTTGGGAAATCTTTTTCAACGATTTGATATGTATTTCCAAAATCAGATAAAAGGTGCATACCGGTTACAATAGGCATAAGTTGCAAATCTTTGTCTTTTTTTATTGCAGTCATTAATGGTTTTAGATATCCATATTCTGCACGAGTACCTGTAACAACTGCTATTTTTTTCATATTATTCTACCATATTTTTATGCAAAACTTCATCTTTTGAAATATTGCATTTAGTTTTTTTCCCAATTATATTATCTATATATACTGGGTCTAAACCAGTTCCGGGACGTTTTATAGAAAGCATATCTTTAGTAATAATCTTTCCTTTTTTGATATCTTTTTTAGCAACAATGCTTTTTCTTACAAGTTTCATAATATCTTTTTCAGAACTAGTTGGTTTTTTATCAGGACTTCCAAGAGCTTTTTCTGCATTTCTAATATCAATTACCATCTGTTTTAATTCATCAGGCTCCATTGATGCTTTATGATCCGGTCCCTTCATTTTTTTGTTAAGAGTGAAATGTTTTTCTATTATACATGCCCCCATTGCTACAGCCATTATTGGAACTAATGTTCCTTGTGTGTGATCTGAGTAACCTACTAAACAGCCGGTTTTTTCTTTTATTGTTTTCATTGCATTAAGGTTGACTTCATCTAATGAACAAGGATAATTTGTTGTGCAATGAAGTAATACAATTTTTTTGTTTGCTTGAGATTTGACCACATTGATTGATTGTTTTACTTCTTTAAGAGTTGACATTCCTGTTCCTAGAATTATTGGTTTTCCTTTTTTTGCAGCATATCTTAAAGAGGGGATATTTGTAAGATCACCCGATCCAAATTTGTATGCTGGAACTAGTTTTTCTAAAAAATCAATTGCATCAAACGAGTGAGGAGAAGAAAGAAAAATAATTTTTTTTTTATCGCAATATTTCTTGAGAGTTATAAAATCATCATATTTTAGTTCAAGGATTTTTATTAGATCAATTTGTTTTATTTTTTTGCCGATGTTTTCTTTTGCATATTTTGCAATATCTGCATTTGAGGTTGTTAGTTCTTCTGATTTAAAAGTTTGAAATTTTACAGCATTGGCACCTGCTTCAACGGCTTTATCAATTAATTTTTTTGCCAGCTTTAAACTTCCATTGTGGTTAACACCTGCTTCGGCTATTATAAAGCATGGTTGTTTTTCACCTACAAACTTGTTTCCAATTTTTATCTTTTTCATTATAGCAACCTCACTCTGAGTACGCCTGTTGCTTTACTTTTTTTATTTTTTCTAGATTTTGAGTGTAAAATTTATCAATTTTATTTTTTGTTTCATCGTCTAAGTCAAGTTGAATGCAATCTTTATTTATTTTTACGATTTCAGGATGTTTGTTTAAATATTCAACAACTTTATCAAGTTCTAAAATAGTTTTAAAATAAATATTTGTGTAAAGATGTTTAATCAGTTTGTAATCCTCCTCATAATCAAGTGTTAGTCTGTAGTTTGGCTTTCTAAGTTTACTTTCTGCTTCTATTGTTTTGATATCAAAGACTTCTGGTCTGTTTATAAGATAGCCCCATATCTCAGTGTCAACTATTGTTTTTATTCTGTATACAGTTAAAAGAGCCTTAACATTCATACCATATGTTGCAGTTCCAAAAGGAAGGCCCGCTAGTTTAATAAAATCATGTCCTTCTTTTTTTATTTTGTCAACTATCAAGTTTGAGTAATCGATTGAAAAAAGAGGATTATCTGCAGTAATTCCTAAAAAATAATCAAGTCTATGTTTTTTCGCAGCATCATAAAGTCTTTGCAGGACATCGTCTTCGTCTCCTAAAAAATAAGAAATATTGTTTTTTTCTGCGATATCAACTAAGGGTTTATCCTGTGGATTTGGTGATGTACAAAGAACTATTTCTGAGATCTCCTTGATTTCCTTTGCTCTGTCAATTATTCTTTCAACAACTGTTTTACCATCTAGATCCTTTAATATTTTAAGAGGAAGTCGTGATGATTTCAATCTTGCTGTAATCAAAAAACCGATTTTCATAATAGCTCCACTTATCAACCTTTATTAATTTATCTATTTATTTTTGTAAAATCAATTATATCATCTTTTTTAATATCTTTTTTTGTTTTATGTCCAATAAGTTTTAAGAATTGTTTTTGTTCAATTTTGTTTTTTTCTTTAGTTCTTTTAAACCATAAGATATCTAAGGATAGCTTTTCTCCTTTCTTGATGTCTTTTTTTGCAACAATTGCTTTTTTCATTTGACCGACACTTCCATATTTTTTTTCAGATTTGCTCATCTTTATATTTTCGTCACCATATGTAATTAGTGCAACTTCCATATATTTTTTAATCTGTCTCATTTGTTTTTTTCCAACTGCGGCTTGATAGTCGATTCTTTTTTTACCATAATTGCAAGTATAATGTTTCTCTAGTATTGAAAATCCCATCATCGCTGCTGCAGTGCTTAGGAATTCGTTGTATGGATCATCGAATCCTGTGTGATCTGCATATCCTACTGGAAGTTTGAACATATCTTTGATTTTTAACATTTTAGAAAGGTTAATTTCAGCATAGTTCGTAGGATAGCTTTGGAATCCATACATAAGTAGGATATCCTTTTTTTTGCTTTTTTTCAACAAATCAATTGCATAAGATATCTCATCTAAATTTGAGCCGCCTATTCCCAAAATAATCTGACCTTTAAATTTTGCAGCCTCGTTTAGTATAAAATAGTCATTTAGACTCGTAGCATGTATCTCTATTGCCTTTACCGCCTTTTTATTTTTTATGATGTAGTTTATGCTTTCTACATCATCACATAGAGCAACTATTTCTAAGCCTTTTTTAGTAGTATATTCGATAATTTTGTTCCATTGTGTCTCTGTAAAAATCCATTTTTCAACTTCTTTGTACAACGGATGATTTTTCTTCATGTAACTGTTTATTTTGAGAAGTAGATGAAATTTTATGGCATTAAGCTTTAAATCAGAAATTTCATCAATCATTTTGTAAAGATATTTTATGTCTCCTTCGTGATTGTATGCTGTTTCAGCTATTATATATGGTTTTTTGAAACTGGATTGTTTTGTAACCATACTTCTATCACCAATTTAACAAAACAATGTAACATTTTCTTTAATAAAATACCTTGCTAAAATTAGAAATATAATTTTAAATAACACCTAGTTTTGTGAAAAAGTTTTTAAGATTTTTATCAGATGCTGATTTATAAAACATATCTGCAATCTCAAGTGCTTGTCTTGAGTTTTTGCTATCAGATATCATATCCTGCATTACATTGATGAATTGTTCAGGGTTATTTACTATAAACTTTGTATTTGTTTTTCCCATCAAACTGCAAATATCAACAAAAATATTAGGTATTCCAAATGCCATCGCCTCCAAACCACTGGTAGAGTATACTGTTGAATGAATATCGGTTATGGTGAAGAGTTTAAAAATATCTTCATATCTGTCAATCAATACTATGTGCTTGTATTTTTTTAATTCCAAATAATCTGTTTTCTCATATGGATGTGATTTAAAAAGTATACCAATATCCATATTCTGTTTTTCTAGGATTTTTGCAACTTGAATAAAAAAAGATTTTATCTCGGCACTAACGGTCCATTGTGACGTTACTAAGATATTATATTTAAATGATGAAATTGACTTTTTCAGGTTTTGATCTACTTCTTTTTTCAGGTTATTTTCCAGGTAAGGATGCCCGATCGAAATTACTTTTTCTTTATCAAACAAGTTACCATTTTTAACAATTTCTGTGTATGCTTCTCCATGTGTAAGAAAATATTCTGGTAAACAATCTTTATTGTTTGTTGCTGTTGCTTTCTTATAAGCTAAGGAGTGGGATGTTATTAAACCATGCTGTAACTCAATAGAGGGAATATGAAGTTGTCGGCATGCTTGTGAAAGTGCCATAGAGAACCGTCCGTATCCACAGCGTATCAATACAGCCTTGGGTTTTATTTTTACTAATATTGAGTACAAGAATTGTTTGATATAGTAAAAAATCGTTATAAATTCGTAAACCATGTTCTTTACAATCGTCTTTTCAATTTTTGATTTAGTACTTATAACATCTACTATCTGTAACAGTGTTTTTTCAGAAATAATTTTAAACCTTTTTCTTTTACTTATTTTAAAAAATAAAATATTCCAAAAAATCTTTGTGTATAGTGAAATGTGCATTGGAACATATATTTTAGAGTAGACACCACCAATGTACTTTCTCCGGCGTCCACTTTCCGAAGGCCATTCAAAAACAGCAAAATCATCGTTAAGAATTTCATATAGTGGATCTAAATAAATATCATAATACTTCCCATTTAATTTTTTTCGACTCTCGGTGCTTGAAAAACCGCAGATTATTCCTTTCTTTTTTGGTAAAGATAATGGCAGAATACTTTCTTTGATAAAGGATAATAAAAAAAGTTTAGAGCCTTCTCTTGTGTCTTTTATTTGTAGTTTAGGAAGCTCATCACAAATAAAAATACGAAGCAAGTTCCATATCTTTGTACCATCGGAGAGTTGTATTGAATCAACATCATATTCTCTCTCTATATCTTGAATTAAGGCAGCAGTAGAACTTTCTTTTATATCTCTCGCAACATGCAAACTATATGCATCATAGCATTCAATAATTTGTTTTACTTTTTCTTGAGTAGTAATTGATAACACCTAGCTATTTACTTTCATCTCATTATTAATCATCACGTAATAAAATTTTGCAGTAAAACTAAATTGACAGTCAGACATAAGATTAACGTTAAATATAAAGTAATGATACTTTGAGCAGATGGTAAAAAACTATCCGACAGTTTCCTTTATCATGCCTGTTTTAAACGAGGAGCGTACAATCCAAAGATGTTTAGATTCAATATTAAATTTGGATTATCCAAAAGAAAAAATTGAAATTCTTTTTGCAATAGGGGCTTCAACTGATCAAACTAATAAAATTATTAATGAATATGCAAAGAAACATAAAAACATAAAAATTCTTCAAAACCCAACCGGAAATACTTCAATTGGGCGGAAAATATGTGTTGAACAGTCTACTGGCGACATGCTGATGAACTACTCTGGTCATGTTGTTGCAGAAAAGAATCTTCTTAAGATCCTCGCATTAAAGCTCTTAAATTCTCCTGATGGAATCGTTTCTGTTGGTTGTTCCAATATCTCTCCAGAGGAGCAAAACTTTGTAGGAAAGGCGGCTGGGATTGCGTTCTCTAGTTTCATGGGGGGTAAAAATCTCTTCGTACAAAATGCAGAGTTCAAAGAAGAACGTTTTTTAGATCATATTTCGTTTGCATGTTATCGCAAAGAAGCTGTCGAAGAAGTTGGTAATTTTGATCCGGCATTTTGGTGCGGCCAAGATGCTGAATTGGATTTACGGCTGTTAAAAAAAGGCTACAAGATTTTATACACACCAAAAACAAAAGTACATCACTTCAAGAGAACCACCAAAAGATCTTTATTTAGACAGATGTACCGATATGGCATAGCAAGGGCAAAAATGGTGAAAAAACATCCAAAAACCC
>JAEOTW010000394.1 GCA_016839655.1 Promethearchaeota archaeon
ATCCATTAGATATGCCCTGGATTTCCTCTACTCAAAAATATTACGAGGTTGTAACAACTGCAATTTCTCAAAATATAGATTTAGCTATCATTGAAACAGATATATTTGGAGATGAATTTGAATCTGATCATTTTAGTAATTATTATAATAATATCTTGAAAATTAGGGACTATACTGAATCGTTAAACAAAATGTTTATGCTAATTCTACCTCAATATCCGAGTAAGTATAGAGAAATATATATGGAGAAACTTTTTAAAGATAATTTTTTAGTTTATCCTTCTGTGAGAAGAGCAGCAAAATCTTTTCTAGCTCTTTATAATTATGGGAAAAAAAGAAATAAATATAGATAGATCTTTTAGGTTTGTGTGTTTTGCATCTTTCGATAAGATTTAATGCTTATTAAAATTCCGATCATTAGCGCACTCCAGAACCAGAATAAAGGATAACCTGGAATAGCGCTAGATACACCCGGGCGTGTATAACGGGGAACTGAAATAACTGTAAAATTTAATATCCCCCCAAGCATTACGGGGTAAAGGCTAACAGAATAAGTATTTCTAACATCAAACTGAAGAACATAACCTGGATTTCCTAATTCTGGTATATAAGTCATAGATATCTTATAATCTGTATCTGAAGACGTAACATTGAGTTTTTCTCCATATAAAGCAAAGAGTTCAACAAAATAAAATTTAGTCGATTGTTCAATTTCAAAAGTACAACGTTGTATTCTTTTTCCATAGATAGGGATATCGCTGTTATCTATCATAATCTTGGTAAAATCACTATCTCTTAGATCTCCGAAATAAAATCCTGCTTTACAATTTTTAGCATATAAATTATGTCCGATTACATCATGACCTCGGATATATATCCCAAGATTTTGGTTTTCACAGATAATATTATTCAACTTTGTTATTTGGTTAAAACTTAATGAATATACTTGAATTCCGATACTAGTGCATTCCTTGATATGAATGTTGGAAAGTGTTAAATTGGCACAACTGACAAAAATTAATTGTCCATATTGAGCTGCATTAGTTTGGGTAAATAGTAAATTATCAACGCCCCAAAATAATCCAATTGGTTTCCCATTGACAGTATTACTATTATCATATTCTGGTATACCCTGACCAAGAACAATTCCACAATTTGTTAATTCATTATTATGGATATCTGAAACATATTGTGCCATCATTCCCATCGAGCAATTCTCAATTCGACAATCTTCAATAGCACCGTAACCTGATCTGAGTACTATTCCAATTCCACCATTTTTTAGATAATCATGAAGATATAGGTCAGCAGTTATTGAAACCCAATTGCAATTAGCGATATAACAATTTGAAACGTTTAATGTAACATGTTGCCAATAGTTATAAATTCCAATACTACATTCAGTTATTTCAACATTTTTTATCTGATATTGATAACTAACTGAGGGGATGCCGATTGAAGTATGAATCCCTATAGATGTATTTGATATTTTACAATTCTGGATAATAAAAGAACCATTAGTGTTAATGAAAATTCCTGCGTACGAGTAATCGAGAATAGTATCGTTTCCTGATGGCATTGTTCTAATACCATCACCTATGATTTGAATATTTTTAATAATAAATGGATTTAAATCAGAACCATTTCCCGTGATAAAAGGATAAAGTGCCCAATCACTCCATGACGATATATTTATAGGATCAACTAGCGAATAACCATTACTCGTGTCTACATATTGATTAGTACTTTTGTCTTCGTTTTGAATAGAGTCGGTCAGATAAACCCCAATTGTAAACGCAGAAAACAGAAAAATACTTAGAATTAAGATACTAAAAATTCTATTCTTTATATGTTTTGATATGGTTTTTTTGTCTTTAATATTTAACACCTAATTATTATTCGATTTCTGTCGAATTATATTAAAAATAAGAAGAAATAGAATATATAAAAATATCGAATACAAATCTCCCTTTTTAAAAAGTTATAGAAATAATTAATTCTCTACTCCTTGTAATTTTTAATTGAGATCATGTATTATAAATATTGAAGGAATTTATGGTTGATTTCGAAGAGTTTTTGCGTTTTCTAAAGGCCCAAGATTATTATAAAGATCAAATATATCATATTGAGCATATCCCCGAGCGTAGCGCCCAATTTGGTAATACTGAAAAACCGTTTCAAAAACGGCTTCAACGCTGGCTTGATAATAATAATATTAAATTATGGCGACATCAAGCAGATGCAATAAATTTAATCCGTAATAACAAAAACACTGTTATTGTAACTTCTACGGCTTCTGGAAAATCTCTTTGTTATAACCTTCCAATCTTACAATCTATCTTAGAAGAACCAAAAACGACTGCAATTTATGTCTTCCCAACTAAAGCCCTTGCGAGAGATCAATTTTATATTTTATCTCATATGTTATCAGAAACTAATATAAAACAAAACCGAATTGGTGTGTATG
>JAEOTW010000007.1 GCA_016839655.1 Promethearchaeota archaeon
ATTATATTTCGAACCATTTTAAGCTGATTATGCTTCTGATCTCTCGATTGAATCAAGCGGTTTAAATAAGCATTTTTTGAGGGTAGTGTACTAATTTCATCATTTATATCCCCTAATTCAAATTCTAGTTCATGATATCGATTAAGTCCTTCAGATTCACTAACCCATTTAGAGGCATCTTCTTTGCTCACCTTTACTCCACATTGTTCACAATATATTGCTGAACTATCAAGTTTTTGGCCACAATTATGACAAAACATCGTGTTAACCTGGTTACTTATTCTAAATTTAACTTATTTATACAATTAACTTCAAATAATTTTGTTTATCTATATTAAGATAATTATTAGAAGTTCTTAATATTATACAATACATATGAAACCATATTCATCATTTGAAATCAGTATTGTATTTGATGATAAATGCCCTAAACCAGGATTCTTAACAGGTTTTGGATTTTCTGCTTTGATATTTAACTATTTTACTGAAGTATATTCCCTATTTGATACGGGTGGAAAGAGTAATGTTTTAATTCATAATATTAAAAAATGTAATGTGGATATTTCATCTATAAAAAATATAATAATTTCTCATAATCATCATGACCATGCGGGAGGATTAGAAGGAATTCTTCAAATTAATCCTGATATAAATATTTATGTTCCTATAAATAATTTGAAATCGTTTTCTAGGACGTTTCCTGACAGTAAAGTTCATGGTATTTCTGAAATGTTAGAATTTGAAAAAAACTTTATAATTTCTGGTCAAATTAAGGATTTTATTCCTGAACAATCAGTATTTTTAAAAACTAAAGATAATGAATTAATTATATTAGTAGGATGTGCTCATCCCGGTTTAGAAAAGTTTATCACGAAGGCTCAAAGTGTTTCTAAGATTAAAGCAATAATAGGAGGGTTTCATGGATTTAGAAAGTTATCATATTTAGAAAATATTGAGTTAATTGGAGCATGTCATTGCTCCAGAAATGTAAATTTAATTAAAAAAACATTTCCTGAGCAATTTAAGCGTATTTGCCTTGGAGATAATTATTCTTTCTAATAGTATTAAAGCTAATTTTAATAAACATAAGGAAATCTATAATTAGTTTTAATAATTTAACTATGTGATTCTATGTCAAAAAATAGTTCCTCATCTCTAAAAGTTAAATTAAAAATACAAATAAACAACTTAATCACAATTTATGAACAAAAGGCAGAATGTGGAATATTTTTTAAACTCGAACTGGAAAAATCTCCTTTAGAAATTCTTGGTGTATTAGATTTTTTAAAAGATAGGATTAAAAAATGGGGAAATACAAATCTATACAGCTATCATGGAAACCTATTTAGAGAAGGTCATATTCTTGTAGTTGGAGCTAGAGATCTAGAAGAAGCTGTAAGTATTATATTTTATATGTATCTTACCAATATTGTTGATAACGCACAGGGAATAGATAATTTGGTTGAAAAAATTGGTGTTTCAAGTGATCTTGAAAAATATTTAAGAAATCAAATTTCAGACAAAATAGAAAAAGGATATCCAGCCAATCCTGAATTGGAATTGAAATTGGTTGACCACCTGAATGAAATAGTGAAAAATTAACCTGCTAATTCAGATAAACCGTGAGAATTAATTCTTTTTAAAAATACTAAATTTGTTTCCTTTTGATATTTTTTGAAATTAAAATCAACAAGATAAAGATAACAGGCCCTAAGAATGTTAAAAACCAATGAATTCCAAAAATGTATATTTCTACAACATAACCTGAGATTATAGGAGTTAAGCCAAAACCAATACCGACCAAAATTTCATTTATTGTTGAATATTTCGAAGTATTTTCTACTGTCCCATATTCAAGCATAATTTTCATGGCAACTCCATGTATTAATCCCAAAGATAACCCAATAAAAGCTGTTATAATTGAGATATACCAAATATCTCCTATAAGAACAATTGTGAAGGCAACAACGGTAACCACTATAATACTGAATAATGTCGCTAGTTTTCTACTATATATCTTCATTGAATTTATCCAAGTTAACCCTATTAGTTGCATTATTTGTAGTCCACATTGTACTATATAGGTTAAATAACTAAATTCATCAGATAAGAGAGCTTTGACAAGAATAGGGTATCCAAATATAAAAATCGATTTTGATATTGTCAAAAACATTATGCTAAACCATGAAAAAAGTACAGGATATACAACCATAGGTGTTTTGGAGTTAACTACTAAATCTTCCTTTAAATCTAAATGAGAAAGGGGGTCTTCTGATTGATAAATTACAATTTCTTCTGAAATTTCAGGTTTTATTTCTTTCTTTATGAAAAAACTTACTGGGATAAGTAAAAATGATAACAACCATGAAATTATCATAGCTATAAAATCACTCATAGAGAATGCCCATACCCAAAGAAAACCAACGATTAGGCCTCCAATGAAACCTGTGTTCCAAGATAAGTTAAATAAAGCAAAATTCTTTTTTGATTGATCTGTGTTACTTACTTTTTGCCATTTACTTAATAAATTAAGACAATTCGGCCAAAAAAATCCTAATGTTAATCCTAGTAATATACGACAAAAAATTAAGAACCAAGCCTCAGGATACATAATTTGAAATCCGGTTAAAAAAGGTGTTAAGAGAGAAGTTAAAATAAGAGCTTTTCTTGTTCCAAGATATCTTTTTGTAAGATACTGACCTAAAATAGGAGCAAATATATACGTTATTGCGCCAGTTGATGATATAAATCCTAAAACACTCTCATTTATATCAATTACGAAATAGAGATAATTCGATAAAGCTCTTTCGAAAATTGAGACATAGAATAATCTTACAAATGCGAGTAAAAATACAGGCCATGCTCGATAATCTACAGAAGATTGATTTTGAAAAGAATTGGCTTTATTGCGCGACACCACACTTTTTAACCTTACAAAATTGAGTTATAAAGAAAAATAGTACTTTCTTCAAATATTTTTTTAATGGATTAGAATGGAAAGCACTTGATTAATTCCATTTTTTGAAACTTAATTATATCCTTTTTACCATAAACTTATTATTCTCTAATCCTTAAGGATCTTAATTGGTACAATAGTAACCGACTATATACATTAATATGGTTGTATCAATGGGAAAAGGAACTGTAAAATGGTTTGATAAGAAAAAGGGCTATGGCTTTATTACCCCTGATGACGGATCTGCGGATATATTTGTTCACTATTCTGCTATAGGAGGTGGTGACGATGAATTCAAGATTGTTTATGAGGGTGATATCGTAGAATATGAAATTTCAGAAGGAAAAAAGGGACCACAAGCTAGTAATGTGACAATAATAGAAAAGGGACCGCGAACAGATACCCGTAGCCGAAGATCTTTTTATTAATTAGTTAAAGTATTAATTAAAAAAAGAAAAATGGTATAAATATAAGGAATTTTGTCAGATATGAAATATATGAAAATGAGTTTCTGAATTTAGATTTAGAAGTATTTTAATCTTACAGATTCCCTTTTTTTTATTTTCTAGCAATTTATAATTAAAATAGGTAAGGTTTAGTTTCATTTAAAAGTACAACATTGTCAAACTGTTTGCTAAACCATTCAGGATTATCTGTATGCACAGGAATTATTATCTCAGGATCAATAATTTCTATTGCTTTAATTAAATCAGATTTTGAGGCATGACCAGAAGCATGAAATCCTTCCATAAACTTAGGTTTGAGTCTATCACCTTCCTCAGATATTTCAAATCCATGTATATCAAACTTAAGATGTTTTAGCCAGTTGTATAGCCTGAAATAATCGAACTCACTCTCCTCCTCGAAGGCTTCAGAGGATGAATATATATAGGTTCCTTGAGTTGGTTGAATATCCAATAAATTCTTTAAATCATACAAAGAAAAACAGATGATATATTTATTCTGATCTTTTGTTATTTCAGTTGGGTTGATATATTTGATTTTTGGATTCTCTTTCATAAGAATCTTCTCCCAATTTTTTTTACTTGATTTTAACTCATTGTATACTAGAACATTTTGCATCCTATCAATCCCATCAGCTTTTTTAAGTGCTGTAATTAAATAAGCATCTTTAGCAGTAACCACTAGTATTCGTCCTATTTTTTTTGCTATTCGATTAAAAATTTCCAATCGTTCAAAGTTACGAGCTGTAAAATCTGCTACTATTAATCCCTTTGATTTTTGAGCTGTTTTTAAGCAATTATTGTATACTATATCTTCTGATTCATTAACAACCTCCCTACCCGCTCTAGTACCTTCGATTATAAGAACAGAAGCTCCTTTTGCTTTCTGAAAAAAATCTTTGCTTTTTTGTCCTTTTTTACCATGTAAACGAAAATCTCCTGTATAAGCGACAGTCTTTTCTCCTGAAAATAAATATCCTGTTGCTCCATAGATAGAATGATCCAGTTCAAAAGCTTTAATATCCATCCCAAATACACCATTTTTAATATTAGATATTGTTCCTTCAATGAATCCTTTTCTTGGGTTTACACATCGAGTTAAAAATTTTTCAAAAGATTCTGTAAAATCATTTAAACAAATCAAATCTCTGCATATTTCCTTGTCTCTATCAGATTTTAAAACTCTTCCTTTATTATTTTGATTTTTAGGTGAGTAGTATGTAATGTCAGAACCAAGTTTAGCACGAGTAGTATCTAACATTGCTTTGAGTAGTATTAATGTCGTTGCAGAAGCGATAATGGGGTACTCTGGTTTTAATAATCCTATATTTCCACAATGATCCATATGAGCGTGGCTGATTGTTATGGCTTCAACGTTTAAAGAACTGAAATGTGAGACATTCAGGTCAGATGGAATTAAATCTTTTCGATAAATATTTAGTTTCGGTATTAAATTGAGATGAATTAGATCATAAATCCCCCTAGAAGGTCTTGGATCTAGATATTCTTGAAAAAAAAAACCGTATTTTTTGAAATTCATTCCAAAATCAAGAAAAATGCCTTTTCCATTCTCCTCTAAGTATATTTTATTTCCCCCAATAGTATCATTTCCATCAAACACTTGAATTGAAGTCATTTATATCTCTATTTAGAATTTTAGTGAAAATATACTATACTTTATGAATTATTTTGATTGTCTTCTTAAATAGTTTTTATTAGCTTTGGAAGTAGTTATAATTCTAATTCAAAAAACTTCGCATTTTCAAACGGATTATAACGATAAGGATTAATTTCTTTAAATCCTAAAGCTAAGTATAAGGTTATTGCCTCTTTCATAAATGGAAGAGTATCCAAACGCATGTATTTATAACCAATTTCTCTTGATTTCCTTATGATCATTGTAGCTAAGGTCTTTCCAATACTTTCTCCCCTAAATTTAAGACGAATATATAATCTTTTCATTTCACATATATCATTCTTAATCTTTCTCAAAGCTACACATCCTGCCAGTTTTTTTCCATAATAAGCTAAATAGATACACCCTTCTGGAGGAGAATAATATCCTGGAAATTTGTCTAATTCTTCCTGGAAATTTTGAAAATTTAAATCAACTCCTAAGTTATTAGCATATTCAATAAAAAGCTTCTTAGCATTCCTAATTTGTTTCTTTGTTAATACTTGCTTAATTACTAACATTCTAAAAAGGTAAAATAACTTAGTTTATAATTTCTTTAAATTATATTATTTTTTATCTATAAGATTCCTATAGATTAAAAAAGAATACTTTAAATAAGAATTATCAATAGGAAAAATAATGAATCAAAATATCCAAAAAAATCCTAGTAAGCATTCAATATGGCTTGAATTTGTAATATTTTTACTCTTTCTATTAGGGCCTTTAACTGGAAATATTATCAATGTCTTATTTGGAGTCCTTTCTACCAGTTTTCAAGTTACACCTGATAATATATTAATTGCAATCCCAGCATTTATGTTCCCTTTTGCAATAACACAGCTTTTTTCTGGGGCAATTTCAGACATTAAAGGTAGAATTCCTGTATTAATTACAGGTTCAATAATATTTGGTATTGCTATGTTAACAGCAGCATTATCGTTTAATTTAGTGATGTATTTAATAGCAAATATGATAGGAGGTATCGGTTTTGGTCTGATTAATCCAGTTCTTATAGCGTTAATGACAGATATTACACCTCCACCAAATATAGCTAAAAAAATGGGATATCTGGGGGCAAGTGCAAATTTAGGGGTAGGTTTAGGTCCTTTAATTGCATCTCAAATGATTTTAATTGGGTGGCAATCAATTTATATATTATTTATTTTAATAACTTGCTTCTGTTTAGTATACTTTATCCTTGCGAAAAGACCTCCTCAGAAGATTTCAGAAGAATCTGGAATTCTGATATTTTTATCACAACTTTCAAAAGAATGGCGACGCTTCGCAGTACTACTAATGATGCTATCTGCCTTTTTTATATCTCACACTTATATAGCAATTAATATTTGGACGTCTAAAACACTAGCAGGACTACTAGATACAAGAATAATAGGAAATGTTCTAGGTTTAGCTGGATTAGGTGCTGCAATAACTGGAATTCTAACTGGGTTTTTAATAAAAAGAAAAGGTGCAAAATTACCTTTATTATTTGGTTCATTGATGTTATTATCCTCCCTGATTATAATGTTAATTATTGGAGATATTACAATTCCGGAAAGATTTAAATATTTAGCATTGGGTTGGATTCTTTCTGGATTTTCAGGAGGAGTACTCTTTACTACAATAACATATTATAGTCAGGTTTTATCTCCTAAACGACGTGGAGCTTTAGCAGGATCATTAACCGCTAGTTATTTTACAGGCATTGCCTTAGTTCCAATGACACTTGCCCCATTTTCTGATAATTATGGTATTACTGGAGTTTATGTTGTAATATTAATTGCATCTATTTTCTTTATAATAATTACAATTTTATTATATATCTATTCCAAACATATTGTTACAGAAAAAGAGAAAGCTCTTAATTGATTCAATTATGTGTTATATTTATCAATACTTTTTAAAAAAAAGAATTTTTAAAACTTTATTTTTTTTTTCGTTTTTCTTTTACATCTAAAGATTCCTTCTCATTTCGTATAATTCTAACTCCATCTCTATTTTTCTCATTAGATTTTAGAGCATTTTCAAGTTCTTCTTCTAATTCATCATCTGAGATGTCTTTACCATTCATCTGTTTTAAAAATTAAAAGAAAATATATATTTTTATTTAGGTGTTCAAGATTTTATCATTATTAGTATCATTTTGAATTTTTCTATTGCTTTTAATGCATGTGGCTCATTAGCAGGCATAATAATCATTTGACCACTTTTTAAAATGAATTTTTCTTTTGAAATTATTATTTCTGCTTCTCCATCAAATACATAAACGAGGGCATCGAACGGAGCAGTATGTTCACTTAAGCTTTCCTCTTTATCAAATGAAAATAAAGTTACTGTCCCTACATCTTTATTGATTATAGCTCGACTAACAACAGATCCATCTTGATAATCAAGTAAAGATTCTAAATTTAAGATACTCTTTTTGATATTTTGATTGCTCATAATTTTTTTATTTCCCTATTTCAATTTATGTTATAATAATTAAAAAGCGGAATATGATTTAAATCTAAAACCGAACATGTTTAGATAATTAAATTTCGACAATTCTTGTTGAAAAGATAAGAATTTTCGGAGAATTGATTTAGTTAAAAAATTATTCTACATTTCTACGGGTATACGCCATTCGCGTCCACAGTCTCCACACTTATACTTCTTTCCATACATTCTTGGATAAGCGGAAATTATATGTGTTCTGTCGATATTTTCATAGATAAGAGCTTTATTAGTATTTCCACATATCGGACACTCTCTTCTTGACATTCCCTCTACTATAGGCCCTTTACCCATTTCTAGTTGAACTGTATCTGAAGAAAAAACTGAACTGGAAAAAACTATTTCTTTCTCTGGTGTGGGTGTTATTGGTTCATATTGGACTTCTGGTACTTTTATTTCTTTAATTGATTCTTGGGGTTCTAGAAGTATTTTAATCTCCTCCTCTAATTCAACAATCCTCATCTTTAAACTCTCATTTTCATCTCTCAATTCTTTTATTATGAGATTTGGGTCCTTTCTATCAATATTCTCTTGGCTCATTTTCCTAAAATTTTAAAATTAATTATAAGTAAATCGGTTGTGTTCACTAAAGATATAATAAAGTTAGTATTAAAAAGCTTAAGGAATCTGAAAACTTATGGATAAATTCAAATATTGGATACTGGTCCTATATAATAAGAGAGATGTGTATAAACAAAAAAGATTATATACTTGTAATTAATCTATTTCTATAATATTTGACTCTTCTTAAGAGAGACAGCTATGAAATTATTTAATATTAGCGAAAAAGGGGAACTATTTAAGTTAGATAAATTAGTTTTTGAACAAAACGATGTATATCTTGTTGATGATGAGGAAAAGAATACAATTTTTATTTGGGTGGGATTAGAGGTACCGCAATCACAAAAAGATATAACCGCTGATATTGCAAGAAAGATTGATAAAGAGCGTGGTGGGTCAACAAAAATTCTTATTATGAAGCAGAAACGAGAATATGGCTCTTTTTTAGCTATGATGCACAATCTTGAAAAAGGTCTTATACCAGGAAAGACAATAGAGCGTAGGCCAGAATTTATATTTAAGACTCCACCAGAGGATATTCAATCAATCGGACTTAATGGAATACCTGAAGAAAGAGAAATTAAGACTGAAGCGAGAATATTAAAATGGTTTGAACAAATTAAAGCTCATAGAAAGATTGAATTATTGAAAAAGCCACAAGAAACTACTGACACAGTTAAATTTATTAAATTTGAAAAACCTATAGTAAAATTAGAGGCTCAAATTGAACCTAAACAGAAAATACCACCTGAACTAGAAATTATTGAAGAAGAACCAGAAGAATTTGACCTTAAGTCTCAAGTTAGAGAAGCGGCATATTATTTTTCAATAAAAGGGTATACTTATGATGAATTATGCTGGATTCTAGCTGAAAAAATTCAAAAAATCAATCTTAATATGCCTTCTATTGAAGATATTAACCAAAAAGCAGAACAAGTATTTAATTCAAGCTGCACTTATGATGAATTGTGCTGGTTGAATGCCGAAATGGATATCTTAACTAAAAAAAGCTATCTTGAAAAGAAAAAGAAAGATTTCTATGATTAATTTTCGGAAAAAGAATTCAAATTATAGTTAAAAGAATATATTTACTCTGTAAGTTATGAAAAAAAACAATTTTTAATTTTGAATGATTTTGAATAATTTTGAATAATTATTCATTCAAATATAAAGCTTAGTTAATTTTAAATAGTCTTTTAGATTCCTTTAACAAAATTTTAATAAAAACAAAAGGAAATTTCGATGGAAAACAGTAATGAGTTAAGCGATGAACAATTTTGGAAAAAAACGATTAGAAGCCATATGACTGCATTTATTATAATGATTATTGCATGCGTAGGTCTCTTTCTTGGAGCACTTACAGTAATATTCTGGTTCATTCAAAATTCTCCTATTGGTAATTTTGGTGCTGCCACATTTGATAATTGGAGTTTAGATTGGATTGTTGGATTTTGTATCCTTCTATTTTTATGGGAATTATTATTTGTGGGGATACCAGCAGTATTATTCTTCGTTGTAGGGGGCTATATCTTTTGGAAAAGATTACCAGAAGATGAAAGACAGGAGTATAAAGCAAGAGAAAAGAAGCATACAGCTAGAAATACCGGTGGCGGTGGTGGTGGATTCAGCTTCTTCATGTTTATTGCTTATTGTATTTATATGGGAATTCAAGGTAATTATTACGCTTCATTTGGAAGTCAACCTTATAGTTACTGGATATCTTCTTGGTTCTTAACCTTTATGTGGATAGTAATTGTACTAGGAATTCCAGCTTGTATTATCTTACTTATTGTCTATTTAACGGTATGGCGGAAGAAATCAGAATAAAATAAAAATATCAATTTTTTTTTCTTATTTTTTTAATAAGTTGATTTAAGTATATTGTAAAATAAAAAAAAGTCAGTGAATTATTCTTTAGGCTGGAAAACCTTCTTCTGTATTAAATTGAGTATTATCTCGGCTTCTTTAGCATAAAAACCCTTTCTTATAGAGAGTAAATTCGTTACTATGAAATATTCTGTATTTTTCTTTTTCATAACGCCTTTTGCTCTATTTAGCATTGATTTTTCATCTGATTTTAATTTAACATGCTGTTCAACTATTTTCAATGGATATATCAATGAAGTTTGTAGATGTAGTTCAAGTAAATCTCTTATTCCTATAAATGCATCAAGATTTCCTTTGAAGTTTTCAATTTGACTTCCATATTTATTATCAATATCATATGAAAGAGTCTTTATAGATTCTAAAAAGTCTTGAGAGGGACTTTCTTTCATAATTAACAAAATTCTAAAACTTTTGAATTCTGACATAAGAACTTTTGATTTATGATACTCCAATTTTATTGTTTGAGATTGTTCATCAGCACCTGTAAGTTCAATTCCAAATGTTCGAATTGCCTCTAAAAACCCAGTTATTAACGATGCATCAATAGATTTGCTAGCTAGGATTTGTTCATAAACATTTAATCCTGATTTCTTATGAATAATAATGAAATAATCTAGGTTTAAAACGTCCATATATTTATTGAATATTTTTTGACTATGCGCTTGGTGTTTCAATTTGGAATTCTTAGCTACTTTATATGTGGTATAACTGAATATTGAAATAAAAGCAATGGCTGTAACAATAATAACGATTATCATTGGGTCAAGAGTAAATGGTATAGTAATTTCAAATTCTTGAGTGATTACTCCTGCTGATATCCCATCATGCCAGAATATATAAGCTTTATAAGTTCCTGCATAAGGATTGCTTGAAAGTTGATAACTTAACAACAAATCTTCTGTTTGAATTGAATCTAGTTCATAGATAACATCTGATTGAGTAAGGAAACCTAAAGGATTAACTAATCTAAAAGTTAAATTTCCAGGATTTATTGGCGCATTAACAGATAATTGAATTTGTTGCCCCGATCCGAATTCAGTCGTAGGTACATTTAAGGAAAGTGCAATGTTTGGAGAATTTGCCGTTATTCTCCAATCTGAACCTTCAAAAATAGTATCATTTGATATAAGAACAAAATAGTTTGTAGTGTTTATTGTAACTTGCGAAGTTATATCCACCCAACCCCCTCCTATATCTCTAAGTACTCTTGGGTTATACCAACCTGATGGATAATTAAATTTAATAGAATAATTACAAAAACATCTTTGTATATCAGGCTCAATAGTCCAAGTGTTTGCTAAGCCTTCTTGTATTAGGACATCTCCAGTCGTATTTAAGAAATTTTTCAATTTTATATGATAATTTAGATCAAATAATGGAGTTATAGAGTAGTTATTAGTAATAGGAATATTAAACACGACATTATTAGGCGATATAGTTTTATCTAATGTAAAGCTTCCATTTGCATTAACTGGATACAAAGAGCCATCAATATTCAAAGACATGTTTATTTCCTTAGGATTATAAGTTCGATTAACTCTCTGAACTAACTTATATAATAAAGGTTCTCCTATTGCTTCATGATTCCATTTTGAACCGTCATACTTAGATGTATGTAAACTTGGATTAATAGTGCTAGAATCATTATAATTCCAATAATATGCTGTTTTTTCAGAAGGTACCAATTGCGAGCCATTTAAAGTAAGGTAGTATTGCCCAGGAGCAAGAGAAATCCCATTTTGAAATGTTTGAAGGTACCAAGTTGGAATTGTAGAAATATTTAGGGTAGTAGATCTAATTATGTTTGAATTAGGGGTATCAGTAACATTATCATAACCAGTTAATTGAAAATGTACTGGTACCGTTGGTGTATGTATACTCCTATAACCCAATATATACGCACCAAAGACAATTGTGGGCTCAGTAATATTTACTTGTACTCCCCAACCTTTAAGAGCATTTCCAATAGTGATTTTAGAGCTACCATCACTTAAGTCTTCTATAATTTTTATTTCTTTACCAAGTCTAATATCAGTAATATTCATCTCAATATCAGTAATATTCCATGATTCAGAAGCCAATGGAATATCAATAGTACTTATATCACTACTATTACTGATTTGTTCTGAGAATTCAGTTAAAATAAAATTAGCATGCGGATTTAGAGTATCATTATTAATTTGACCATGTGATATTCTCATAATGCTAGTAATATTTAAAAACATGAAAGTTAAAATCAGAATAAACGGGATTAAATAGACTTGCTTAACGATTTTCCTCATATTTTACCCAAAATCTTATTTTGAAATTTTTAATTCTGAATTTAATATTTTAATCTTTATCTGATTATTTAAATTTTGATTAAATAATCCAAAAACAATACAAAAATTTGAATTATCAATCTAAATTTAATTCAAAAATGTAATAGAAATTCTAATTAAATATTCTTTAGGTATAATTGTCTCCAAAATATTCAATTAATTAGCAATCTAATAAGTAGACAACTTATTCGATTATTTGAATAACATTTTTATCAATCAAATCCAATACTAGTTCTAGATCTTTAGGACTGCATTCTTCGTCAGGCAATAAAGAGAATAAATAAAAAGAACTTGTATTTTTTGTTTTCATAATTGATGTTGCCTTATTAATCATTTGTCTTTCACTTGGATTTATTCTAACTTTCTCTAATTTATCAATTTTAGTAAGTTTTAATGGATAAGTAAGAGTTGTATTCAGATGATGTTTAAGTAGTTTTTCTATTGATTTAAATGGTTTAATGTCCCCATTAAATTTATCAATTGTCTCACCATAATATTTATAGAGATCATACGCCAAGTCTTCAAGTGAGTATAAGAAATTAGAGGAAGGATGTTCTTTCATTATTAAAATGAGTCGTATATTTACGAATTCAGTCATGATTATGATTGAATCCTTGTATTCTAACTTTATAGTCTGGGAACTATCTTCAATTTTGATCAATTCAATACCAAAAGAATGAATTGCTTGTAGAAATCCTGAAATCATGGCCGCGTCAATTTCCTGCTCTGTAAAGCTTTGTTGATATATATTTAAGCCGGATCTTTTATCTGAAACAATAACATGGTGTAAATTTAAAACATCCATGCATTTATTAAAGAGTTTTTGTTTTTCTTCAATTTTTTTAACCCTATATTTCTTAAATTGTTGATATCCTATAAGACCTCCTGTAACTCCAACTATTACTAATATTAGTCCAATTACAATTGAAGCAATAGGGGGGGGTGGAATAACGTAAACTTCAAGCTCTTGAATTTGCACACCAGCATCTGTCATGTTATTCCAATATATTATTATATTATAAGAACCCTCGCGTGAATTTGATGGTATTAAATAAGAAAAGAGAGTTTCTGTAGAACCAACTTCTCTCAATTCTATAGGCTCAATATATCCAAATCCTAATGGATTTATAAGAAAGAATGTTAAATTACCCTCTGAAAAAGGTAAAATAACTGAAAATTGTAATTCTTGTCCAGCACGCCATCGCAATTCTGGGAGATTTATATTAAAATTTATATTCGGTGAATTTGCTGTGATCTTCCATTCATATCCGCTTAAGATTGTACTATTAGGTAAAATAACTGTATTTGTAGTGGTATTAATATTCACGCTAGATGTTACATTTTCCCATAGAGCCCCTAACTTTCGAAATAATGTTAAATTATACCAACTATTTGGATAATTAAACTGTATTTCATAATTATTTGAAACCCTATTGACTAAGGGGAACATTGACCACCGATTCCCAGATTCTCTGACGATTGCGGAGCCTTGAGTAGAGAATTCATTTTTTAAATTAATAGAGTAATTATATTTGTAATTTAAAATCAAAGAATGATTAATCATGATTGGGATATTTATATTAGACCTCTCCAAAAATTGAGTTAAATTAGAAATATCTAAAAATCCCAAACCTTTAGTTAATCCATTAAGTACTTCATAATTATCTCCATTAATCTGAGCAGTCATATTGAGTTCTGAAGGAAAATACAATTGACTTGGATCAGAAACTTTCAATTTGCATAAGAAACTTGAATTTACTGTACCTGGCGCCCAAGAAGTTATATAAGAGGAAGTATGCAATAAAGGAATCTCAGGATCTAAACTGTCTTTCTGCCAAAAATACTTGGCTTTATCATTAAGAGGTAAACTAGTTCCATTCATCACTAATGAATAATTTCCAATCGGTAGATCAATAGGATTTTGAGAAAAATCTTGATAATACCAATCTAAATCAGTAGATATATTTAAATCGATAGATCTATAAATTATACCATTAGGATTAAAACTTGTTTCATCAAAACCTTGAATTTGGAATTTAATTGTCTCGGTTGCTTCTGGAGTTTTATAGCCCTTGATGAAGACACCAATTAAATCAGTATCATCCAAAATTTCAATTTGAGTCGCTAGAGCAAAGGTTCTAAAATTAACATTTTTATTCCATATTTGTTCCAGGGTTGTTTCAGTCTCCTCAATAACTCTTATATCGCTTCCCAAACTTATGTCAGTAAAATTAATTTGAATATCAGAAATTGTCCAATTCGGTTCTGGTAAGTCAATATTAATTGAACTAACATTTGCTTTCCCTCCTTCGACTTTATAATATTCAATAAAAGGAAAATCAGATGAAAATGAAAAATGTTCTCCATTAATCTGAGAATTTGAAAAAGAGAGAAAATTAGTTGAAATTAGAATAAGATTGAGTAAAATTAAGAAAATAATAATAAATTTACTCTTTCTAATAATTTTTTTATTCATTAACCCTGAGCCTTTTACAATCTTGTATTACTATTATAATAAAATTCTACTATATTTATATTCATCTTGGATTTTATAACTTAAATAATTGAATATTATAAAAAATTAATTTTAAAAATGGAAAAAAAGAGGTTAAGGATTGAGTTAACTTCTTAATCTTTTGCCATTGCAGTTATTGTTTTAGGAAAGTTCTCACGTACAGGATAATCTCCTTTTTGAGGAAATACCCAATCTTGAAAATTTTCTGTAGATCGATAATGAAGTTTATAAGGTGCGACATTAAATTGATGATAAAGTTTTCCAAATGCTGCAGTATGCCATCCTTTTTTAACAAGAGTTTGAGTAATTGTAGGGACATCTTTAGATAAAATCATACCATTACTTCTTACCCGATGGACATTTGGATATAGCCCCGTTAATAAAGTTGCTCTATTGGGCATACACATTGGATTAGTACAAAATGCATTGGTAAAGTGGACACCTTCACTAGATAATTTATCAAGGTTAGGTGTTTTTAAGACATTATTTCCTGGACAACCCATATGGTCATATCTCTGTTGATCAGTGATTATGAATAAGACATTCATTTTTTCACTCATAATTATCAATTAGAATTATTCTTGTTTAAATTTCAATTTTAAAATTTGTTAAAGTAAAAAGATTTTTATTAATGCTTATGTTCCCGCAATTCTTTTTGGATACACTGTTTGAGCTTTAAGATTTTCATGTAATAATTTGTTTACCAGTTGGAATTTTTTATCTTTATACTTTTCATCATACCATAGATTATTTAATTCATGAGGATCATTATTTCGATCATAAATATCCCCAAAATTACTTAAACCGGAGTATATAGTTAACTTATAATCCTTTGTTATCAAATGGCGTAATCTTGCAGTGAGAGTTCCAACTTCCTCATCATTTTCTATAAATACGCAATCTCTTACTTCATTATTTGGATTTTCTAAAACTGGTACAATATTATATCCTTGCATACCAGGAGGATGATATCGATCAGGAATATCCAGAAGGTTGAGAATCGTCTTAGGATAGTCAATCGAACTTACTAATGATTCAGAAATATTAGATTTCTTATAACCAGGTACTTTCCAAATTAATGGGATTTGCAGTACGCCATTAAAAGGACAAGGTCCTTTAAATAATAATCCGTGATCTCCCATTAGATCTCCATGATCACTCATGAATACAATAATAGTATTGTCAGAATACCCATATTTTTCTAAAGAAGCCAATATCTGACCAATTTGATGATCAACATAAGCAATTGCCGCGTATGTTAAAGCTGTTAACTGACGAGCCTCTTCTTTAGTAGATTCTCGTATAAATGCCCTTCTAAATGGTGGATTTCTTAGATGATCCCCCAAATATTCATGGTTATATAGATTTTTGATATCTTTAAAACTAAATGGGAGCTCAATATCTTCTGGTTTATACTTATCCTGATATTCTTTAGGAGGATTCAAAGGCCAGTGTGGATCTGGAAATGAGCATTGTAAGTAAAATGGTTTGTTTCCATAATCCCCCTTAGAGTATCTCTCTATAAATGCTAAAGTCCTATCAGCAACCCATGTAGTGTTATAGAATTGATCTGGGATAGGATCACATGTAATACTGAATAACTTATCATAGTTCAATACTCTTTGTTTCATATCTTCAGCAATTTTTGGAGCTTTTTCTTCTAACCATTCTGTATAATGTCCTGCGCACACAGTTCCATTTCCAGATATTACTTCAACTTCTTCATATCCATAATATGGTAATGGAAAATGGTTTCTAACAGGATGATTTATATCTCTATTTTGAGCCCAGTCAATCATACTTTCGGCTGATCTACTTTTATGTTTAAAGGGCCCTAACCAGTATTGATGATGTACTTTTCCAATAGCAGCAGTGTACCATCCTCTTTTTTTAAGAGTCTGAGTGATGGTAGGAATATCTTGCCGAAGATTTATTCCATTGCTTCTTACACCATGTACATTTGGATAAACACCAGTAAGCAAAGTAGCTCTATTTGGCATACATATTGGGTTAGTACAATAATGATTTGAAAACCTAACCCCTTCTTTTGCCAGTTTATCAATATTAGGTGTTTTTATTGTTGGATTTCCTGCACAACCTAAATGATCTGCACGCAGTGCATCAGTTATAATAAAAATAACGTTTAATTTTTCACTCATCGCTTTTAAAAAATAAATTATTGTCTAAGGAATGAATAAATAAAAAAAAATTTGGTCTTATATATCAATACAATTGATAGAAATATATAGATATTGCCTATCTCCACCTAAATGTAAAAGAGTTTCAAATTTTTCTTTGGATTATCTTAATATTTCTTTTCTCCAATTCTTTTTTTGTTTTTTCAAGATTTAGGTTGGGGCAACCTTCTGGTGGAAATAGTCCATGTGAAACAATATCTTTATTTAATATCATTTGAGTTATAACTGAAGCGGGTATTGAAGTGAGTTTAGCAACTTCACCGATAACAGTAAAAGATAGATGAGTTTTTTTCTGATTTTTGACACCAATAACATCAGTTCTAAAAGAAGAGACTATCTCTCTTTCTTCCACTTTTCCGGTAATGAGGGGGAAAATCTTTAAAAAGAATTTACAGACTATTTTCATTATTTTTTCATGTTTGTTTATTATTATTTTATCAAGAATTTTCGTCAATAAAATATCAGATTCTGGAAGAATCCCTCCTTTACAGATTGCTTCATTTGTTTCTATATAGATTGGAAGTGTTACTGGTTCAGGGTGCCCAACATAATATAATGGAGCCGATCCTAATGGAGGAGGAAATTCCACAACTTCCCTATCGGTCAGAGCTTTAATATCTTTCCATTCTCCATTAATATATTGTGGGACCTTCCCCATGGCAATATGAGCCCAATGAGCTAATTGTCCAAAACCAATGGTTTCTCCTGTATCTTCAAACCATAATACTCTTATTGATTCAACTTCGTCTAGTTGATTTGCTCCCATTTTTGCCATAATATTTGTCAGTCCTGCTGACGCCCCTGAATTTATAAGAAAAGTTAAATTCTCACGCTCTACAACCCTATTCATGTTTAAGAACATTTGAGTAGCATCATGATCATCACATATGTCCACATAATTGATTCCTGCTTGGATTGCGGCTCGTGGAATCCAATCCTTAAATATAAAATATGGTCCTATATTGTTCACTACTATCTTATGATTTTTGAGGATTTCCACTAATTTTTCAAAATCCATAACATCCAAACTAAGAAATGTAGCATTAGTACCTAATTTATCAGCAAGCTTTTTTCCTTCATAATCTCTTATATCGGCTAGAGTAACTTTAAATCCACTTTTTACTAGATCAAAAGCAATGTACCTTCCAATTTCTCCGCATGCTCCCAAAATAATTATACTCATTATTTAACTCCTTTTCTAAGTTCTAAGTTCTTAAGAATTATGCCTTCTTTTTTTAAAAAAATCATCATTAATATTGACCATAGAAGATCATATGGTACTGCGAAGAGGAGTATCAAGAAAAATTGCGGATAGTCGAATATATTTATTAAACTGAATATAACCATAACAATTCTTATTAAAATATTTAATAAAATAATAATTAGGTATTTCTTGATTTCTCGATTAGAATATATTAACAGAATTCCATAACAAAAGATAAAGATTCCCGCCATTTGGGTAAAAATTGGAATGTTATCAAGTCCTAACTGTTCAAAAAATAAATCTAAAATAAAAAATAATAAGCCTATAGCAATTTCTATAATTCCACCTAAAATTAATAAAATTTTAAGGATTTTATTAGTATTCATAAGATTCTATTAATTTGCCCTTCTTTTTAACAATTTTTAAGTGGTGTCATGAATCCTCCAGCAGTTCTTTCTGTGAGTGGTATCATAGATTTGCATTCTAAAATTGGAACTTCTTCACCGAAGTAGAATTTTGCTATTTTAATTGCTTTAGAATGTAATTCAGTGATTAGGCTCTTTTCAATAGAATGAAATAAATGGTATTTAATCGTTGGTTCTGGTTTATCTTCAACATCCCAAACTCCAACTGCAACTCCATCCAAAAATATTGTAGATGTAGCATTTCCCGAACGATCAAACATCTTATTATAATTCTTAGAAATGATATATCTTTCCCGCTCTTTATATCCCATGGGGTATGGATCCAGCTTTGGTAAAAATGATAAAATTGGCTTACTTAATACTTTATGATTTGTTATACTTTCTAAATCAGATTTAAATATGATATATATCCCTTGAATTGAAGAGATCTTCATTTTAATTAGGTCTGGTTCAATTACTCTCAAACCTTTCCTTATCTCTGTTTTAGTTAAGCCTGTCCACCAAGCAAGATCATTTTCTGTGGCAGGGCCATACCTTCTTAAATATTTTTCCACTAAGATTTGTATCGCTTGGGCTTCATTTTCTATAGTTAATTTCACATCAGGAAAGTAATTGGCAAATTTTGCATATTTATTTCTTCTATCTTTCCAATCTTTTATCGGCTTTGCTCTAATTAATAACCCATAATTACACATTAACTGTATGATTGCTGGAATATTTAGTGTTGAATATAATTCTTTTCTAATTTCCGATGCAGACATTTCTCTTCCATTTAAGAGATCCAAGATTTGATTTGAAATATTTTGATACTCGGTTAATGAAACTTTATGAAATTCCATGTATTTTTCAAAATTTTTTTCACTTAATTTAAACGTGGCAGCATGGACTATTGGAATCATATCTTTAGTTTGGATAAATAACGTTCTCCGCATTCCTCGAATTCTTCCAAGTGTTTTATGTTCATAAAGCTCTTTTTCTAAGAACTCTTTCTTGAAATTATTTGTTCTCTCTAATAATGATAAATAAGAAGTTGAGAGTTCTGTAGAATGAAGTCCACAAATATCGTCTGTAATCTGTAAGATATCATCAATTTTTGAATTAGGTAAAAGATGTTGTTTTTGTAATACAAATTTGTTTATTTTGTTCAAATCAAGTGTATCCATGGGAAATCAGTTCTATTATGTTTAAAAAAGAAAAAAAATAGAAAATTAAGATTTGAGTTTTTTAAGCAAATAGGCCATGTTTTTACCTAAATTTTGAAATGTTCTAATACCTTCCTCATCATCTAAAACTTCTCCTGGAGCTCTTCCGACACCTACATTCCAATAACTGGAGCCCACAACAAACATCTGTTTAATTAGATAGAAGTAATTAATACTGGAAAACACATGGTTTGCACCTGCTCTTCTAACAGCTACCACAGCAGCACCAACTTTATGCTTTAAATGACCTCCAGTAGCATATCCTGCACGTTCTATTAAAGCTTTTGTACTTGTAGATAAATCAGAAAAATAGGTCGGGGATCCTATGATAATCCCATCAGAATCTAACATCTTTTCAATATATTCATTCATCTTATCGCCGGTCAATGCACATTTTTGATCGCCATTATCTCTGCATTTCATGCAAGCGGTACAGCCTTGTAATTTTTCCATACCAATCCAATTGTAATCACATTCAATCCCAGCAGCCTTCAATTCATCCATCACAACATTTAAGCAATGATATGTGTTTCCTTCTTTTCTAGGGCTTCCATTAAATAATACAACCTTCATGATTCTAAACCTCAAAAATTATAATTGTCAAATTATTCTTCAATAATTATTACATTGCTATTAATTTTTATAAAAAGTCATTTAATTTGAGGATTTATTTGGTATGGCGCTTTTTTATTGGTTTGTATGGATTGCTGGGATTATAATTTGTAATATAGTTTATTACTTATATAAATTTGATAAAATAGATAAGTATTATTGGTATTTGTTTTGGGTAGGTTTTATTTTGGGAGTATTGTGGGAGGTTCCATTGACAATAGCAAATGAAATTAGCCCAATTCCTCCTGCAAGTTTTATAATCCCTCCCCCATTACCATCTCCATTTTCATCCATATTGATAATAATAACTCATAGTTTTTGGGATGGAGGCTTATTCCTTTTAGGAATATGGTTCATGCATTTAATTTGTAAAAAACCTATTCTTGAGAAATTCAAACCAAGTGAAATTTTCATATTCCTCATTTATGGTCAAATATCTACATTAATCGTGGAGTTGTTGAGTACATCGAGTGGTGGTTGGGAATATTATGTCTACGTATGGAACCCTTTATTGTTCTCATTTTTTGGACATAATATCACTTTATTGCCTCAAATGATATGGTTGGTTGCTCCAATTGCTTTCTATGTTATCGCTGTTAAATTGAAACAAAAAATAACTTCTAAATAATCGGAAGTATTTTTATTTATTCCAGCCTTTCTATTTTAAATACTACAGGTCGGAACCAATCACTACATCCGGCAAGAACTGTGCCCTTGTTTTTAAATCCTAACATATTACCACCTGACGCAACTAATGTGATAGAATCTCTAATATCTGCCCAAGCCCATTGACAAAAACCCTCTGGAATTTCTGCTAGATTTGGGTCAAGTATAAATTCTTGTCCATCCTTAAAAATTTCGCAAGGTGGAACATTTTTATATTGATCTTCAGCATATTCTTCAATTAAGTCCTTAAACAAATTTCTTTTTAATACGGTAACTTTACATTTAGGCATTTTTAATTCCATTTTTTGGACTCCCTCAATTTATTAATTCTCAAATGATTATTTTACATTAAAATAGGTTTAATAATTAGGGAATAAATTTATACTTTAATATGGAACTTCGTCCAGAATTACTTGCTCCGGTTAAAGATTGGAAAACTCTAAAGATTGTGAGTAGTTTAGCAGATGCTATCTATTTTGGTGTAGAGGCATACAATATGAGACAAAAAGCAAAAAATTTTGAGAGAAAAGATCTGAAAAAAATTGCTGAGTTTTGTCATAGTCAAAAACCTCTCATAAAAGCATATTTAACCACGAATGTTTTAATCTATGATAGAGAACTACAAGATTTGGAACAACTTATTTTAGAAGCAAAAGATGCTAAAATTGATGCTATTATTGCTCATGATCTTGCTGCAATTA
>JAEOTW010000338.1 GCA_016839655.1 Promethearchaeota archaeon
CAAAAATAATCCCTCTTAAAATACTATTTAGCGTTTTGGAACCATTAGGCTTTTTAATCAACTGTAAATCCCCAGCAAAGCCAATTATTACGCCCATAACAACTCTATTATACCATAACCCGATTAGAAGTATTTCATTACCTATCCATCCTCCTATTCTTGCACTTGCTCCTAAAATACAGAATATTCCTAAAATTGCACCTAATAATGTAGCAAAACCAACTCTTTTTTTGTTTATCATATGATTAGCATCCCTGCACTCTATTTAAAATCTCGTTTTATAAAATAGTGAACTTCTGCTTTTAGAATAATTATTAATATTTTATACAGAATGAGTTTATTAGTTTTATATATTTAGTTAAGCTAAAAATAGTGAGTAACAACTTTGAAATCTTGGAGTTTAGTTAATCATCCCAATGCTTTTCAAGGGAGCTTGAAAAAGAAAAACTATTTTGAAGGATGGTATAATAAAATAGTAAGCAGTGATGAGAGGTCTATTTTTACATTTATTCCTACAATTGCAATTAACAAAAAAAATGGAACTTCACACTGTGCCATCCAATTCTATGATGGGATAGCAGGAAAAGCAGAATATTTTAAATATCAAATAAAAGAATTCACGAACCTTTCAGATTTACGATATAAAATTAGAATCGGGAAAAATATCATTTCTGAAAACGGAATGAATTTAGATATTGATAAAAACAACTACAGTATACACGGATCTCTCCGATATTCTGAATTAGTTCCTTGGAACAAAAAAAAGTTTCAACCAGGAGTAATGGGTATTTTATCTTATTTTCCATTATTGGAAACTTACCATGGTATCGTAAGTATGAGTCACATTGTCAATGGATCTCTTCAAATTAATGGCACCAATATAGTCTTTAATAACGGTAAAGGTTATATAGAAAAGGATTGGGGGCGTTCATTTCCTAGTTCATGGATTTGGATACACTCAAATCATTTCACTCAACCAAATCTTTCTTTCACCTTTTCAATCGCCAAATTACCTTTTTTAAACCTAAAAATAAATGGCTTTTTTTGCGTTATATGGAATCAGAATCGATATTATAAATTTACTACGTATAATAGAGCGAAAATAATAAAATTAGAAATAGACTCTCATAGTGTTGAAGTTGTAATAAAAGACAGAAAGCATCTATTGATAGTTAAGGCAATTAAAGGCTCTTCATTGGACCTTAAAGCACCAAAGCTTGGTGTGATGGAGGGGCACTGCATTGAAAGTATGACATCAAAAATAAGGATCAAATTACTAAAATTGAATAAGAAGACAGATAAATATGATGTCATTATCCAAGATTATGGTAGAAATGCTGGATTAGAGATTATGGATAACAATGAATTTTCTTAATACTCAAGCTATTTTATATAGAACAATTACACTATTAATTTTTACTGTGATAATTCATTTATTAGGCTACAGATTTGTTCTGGGTTTCTGGTGGAGAAGAGGAATGGTCGGCCATTCTGAAGCCTTAATTTTACAGCCTCTCCAAAATCGGTGTTATAAGCGCATGAACCATCTAACCCATATCGAATTCCAACTCCGCCATAAGTCCTAAAGCGGGCTTTACTGACGTCACATGCAGTTATATTATTTAGCGGAATTCGCTTATGGTTAAGGATTCCGTAACCTACTTCAAGTTGGTTGGTTGTTATGGAAATATGCAAGCCTCGATAATTCCAAAACAAGAGGAGTATAACTACACTTACGCCGCCGAGAATAAGGCCTACAAAAGCTACTTCATTGGGTAAGGTAGCAATAAATATTATCGCGAGAGTAGAAATTAATATAAACACGAATAGAATGGTAAATTTTACAAACTTACCCGCGGGAACCCATTCTGTGTAGATTAAATCATCATCATCCTGGAGGATATTTTTACTAATTTTTTCGTTCACCACTTAATTTTTTTTATGTTTCACCATCCTAATCAAATTTACTCTGAGATTTAAAATTTTCTTTCGGTTCAAATTTACTCCAAGATATCTTGATTATTAAGAAACTCCAAAATTTGTTGAGTTTTAATTGAAATTAGAGTCTTTAATGGATAGATTTTGATAAGTTATTAAATAAAATCAAAAAAATTATATTTATTCTATTTCTTTTATCGATATTGTTAAAATATTGATTTCTCTTGAAATATTTTAATTAATACGGTTAATTATGAATAAAGAATCCAAATATTAATACAAAAAGAGGTGCAATAAACTGAAAGTTCTAGTAGTTTATGATTCGAAGTATGGAAATACTGAGAAAGTAGCTAATTTAATAGCAGAAGGAATAAGTTCTACTGAGGGTAATGAAGTAATAATTAATAATGTAAAAGATGTCAACCTCAAAAAAGAGGCTTCCTACGACTTAGTTGTAATAGGTTCTCCAAATCATTTTGGACGTCATATAGGTTCAGTAAAGAAATTTATCAATAAACTTCCAAAATCTCAATTAAAATTAAATGCTTATGCTATGTTTGATACCTACATAACAGAAGATTTTGAAAAAGCTGTTAAAAGGATGGAGGAACAGATAAGTGAAATAATGCCGGAATTAAGAAAAGCAAGTCCAGGATTGTCTATAAAAGTTGAGGGTACAGGGCCTTCAAAAGGGCCCATTGTAAATGAGGATCTTCCAAAATGCAAAGAATTTGGAATTAAATTAGTACAAAGCTAAAAATTCCTGTAAATATTAGGTTCGCAAATAGAGATTTTGATAAATCAATATAATCCTATGGTTTATAAATAAAGAATGAATAGACAAGCAATGACTTCTTATAGGGAAGGGATATTAAATTCAATGTAGAATAATAATATCAAATTCAAAAAGAAATCGGATAGTGATCAAAGATGAGTGAACCTCAGATTAAAAGAGAAGATATTCTCAAAATTTTTACTGATGGTGCGGCGCGTGGAAATCCAGGTCCTGCGGCGTATGCTTTTCTGTTTGTTCATAATGATATGATAATCCATCAAGGATTTGGATATATCGGAGCCGCAACCAATAATACTGCAGAATATAAAGCAATCATTAACGCATTAAAAGCAGCTGAGAAGTTCCATAGAGGACATCTCCAAGTGTTTTCCGATAGCAATTTGGCAGTCCAGCAGATAAACAAAAAATGGAAAATCAATTACCCTCATCTGTCAGAACTCTGTAGTGAGGTGTATCGACTCTGCCAAAAATATGAAAAAGTAGAATTCTTTCATATAGGGCGGAAAAATAGGTACATTCAAAAGTGTGATGAATTATGTAATTCTCAATTAGATAAGGAGGGTTATCACTAGTCTCTTAAATCA
>JAEOTW010000339.1 GCA_016839655.1 Promethearchaeota archaeon
CCAAACCAGAAGGTGAAACTCAATATAATCAAGTAGTTTCTAAAGAATTAGAAGAAAGGATTAAGCAGGAACTTTTAAAAAGAAAAAAAGTTGAAGAAAAAGAAATTATTACCCCTGAGAAATTATTGGATTATATTAAAAGTAGACGTGATAAGATTTGGTATCATGCTCTTTATTACTTAGCTATTAATGTTGAAGATAATATCGCTTCAAAAACATTATTATATGATGTTTTAAAAGATGTGACAAGCAAGTCACCAATTGATCCCATTCCTGAACACCAATTTTATTTTGGCTTAGGATATATTTTAAGATTAACTATGAATGAGAAACAAGTGGTAAGATTTCTAAGAGATGGAAAATTTAAAATCAATGTTAATATCGATATTTTAAAAGGACTTTTAGAACAAGCTGGGGAACCAATCAGTACAAGGCCTATTATCAAAGAAGAAGAAAAGAAAAAGATGTTTAAGGATTTTCTAAATGACGATTTTCTTGATATTTAAATTTAGAATTTAGAATGTAGTAGTATGAATCATAAACCATCATTATTAATTATAGGGAATTCGAATGCTGGCAAATCTTCAATAACTAGATTATTAATGCCAAATCCTAGAAAATTCAAAGGTAAGATTGGGAAAACTCCCGGAAGTACTCTCCTAATAAAGTCAGTCACCCAAAAGAATTTACCTTATAATATTGTTGATCTTCCAGGATTTGGTTATGTAGGGCAATCAAGTCGACGAAGGGGAGAACATATTAAAAAACAAATTGTAATTCATATTGAAAAGCATTTTGATGAGTATTTTTTTGGTTTAATTATAATAAATATTTTAAGAATTGAGGATGAAATTAGAAAGTTTTTTATTCAGAATAAGAGGACAATCCCTTTAAGTTTTGAATTGATTCAATTTTTAAGTGAATTTGAAATCCCTTTTTTAGTTCTCATTAACAAAATCGATAAAGTCTCAAATATTGACCAAAAAAAAATAATTGAATTATTTATTAAATCAGCAAAAGAAATTAATTTGGAATTGAATCATTTGGACGATTATGACTCTAAAAATAAGTCAGTAATACCATATTTAGAATTTTCAGCTTTGAAAAAAATAAATCTTGGAAAATTGAAAGGTTTAGTTCAAAGGTATCTAAATATTAAGGTTTAGAAATAATTGGATCCTTTTCATGACTCCAATTTACTGCAAATAGAAAATCTCTACTTGGTTTATTTCTATAGATTATTGGAAATCCACTAATTTCTTCAAATTTTTGAGCGAAATTTTCTAAGAATTCATATTCTGGGAAATATTCTTTAACAGCCCCATTACCTTTTAATCTGTCTTTTATCAACAAAGCTTTAGCTTGTAAAGTAAAACCCTTTATTTCAAAGAAGTTAGGATTTGATTTTTCAATTATTTTAATATATTCATTTATCAAATCTTCATTAATATTCAAATTTTTTACTGCTGTTAACCTCACTAAAGTTCTACAAGATAAAGATTCTATCAGATCAAGGCTATCTATTATCTTATTCCACCCATTTTTAATCATTGGACGACAAACCTTCTTATAGACTTGTTCATTCGATGCTGGTAATGTGATATATAGTTGAGAGGGAAAGTATTCCAAATTCTTAATTGTTTCTGGTAATGTGCCATTAGTCACGACAAACGTAGTCATATTACGATTTTTAAATTCTTGAATATAATCAGATATTCTAGGATATAAAAGTGGTTCTCCATCGAGAGAGATTGCTGCGTGATTTGGCCTTAAGGCTTCATTGTGTGCTTGCATAATCTCATCAGGAGAGGTTAATGCCCTATTAATTAATCGTTCTAATTCTTCTCTAGAACTAATACAACAATTAATATCATTGTCCAACTTAAATTGATCGCTCAAAGAATTTATTGGTTTTATAAATTCTTGGTTCTTTAGGAGAGTAGTTGCCCGTTCAATTTTGTTTTTTGAAACATGAATTTTATTACTGATGGTATCTATGCTATGAGATTGATTATAATTTAGAAGCATATAATAGAGGATATCAACCATAATTTCATAGTTGTCAAGGTATCGCCTCAGGGGCAAATGGTTTTGAATTATATCTCTCTGATGTTTTAACATTTCATCGATAAGAAATTTAGGATCGTCTGGTTCAACAATAAATTCGCCTCCAAGTGATCCAGATTCAATATCTCTCCAACAAAAGACACATTGATGGTTACAAAAAGGTAATGAAGGGGTATTTTGCATACATCTATGACTTTGTATTCCAAAAACACCCTTATAACAATTACGGTTATCTCTACCTGTTGATAATCTTTGTTCAAGCCAATGACAAGGTTTAATTGAAGAATGCTTATTATCTCCAATTATTCTGTATGTTGTTTTAGTATAGGATTCTACAAATTCATTTGTAATCTTATTATCCGTGATAAACCTGTTATTCATTAAAGAACCACGTTAGATTCAAAATTCTCACTAATTTATATAAATAAATGTATTTTATTAAGATATTAAATTATATTCTTTAAAATTATAAGATTGTAATTAATTAGTATAATACTTATAGAATATAATCAAAATTTCATATTTGGTTTACTAAGATAAAAGATATCCTGATTGAAAATGTTAAATAGAATTAAAAGCGAGTTGCTGAATGTAGGACTGAAGTTTATTTCGGTTAATGAGAAAGTCGTTAGAATGATACTCGAAACAAGTCCTTCAAACGTAAATGAAATTGTCATCCTTCCCGCAATTAAAATAGTAATGAAGAAATTGGTGAAAAAATTACAGAATAAACGTAATTATGGTAGAGTGTATAATGGGGAGTTAAATGGTGTTAAAGTTAGTATTGTACGTTCTTTAGTTGGAGCACCTAATTGTGCTATGGCAGTAGAAGCGTTAAAACGTTGTAAAACAAAAATGATAATTCGAATTGATGTATGTGGTGGGATAGAAAATACGATTATGCCAATTAATATTGGAGATATTTTAATCCCAAAAATAGCCTATTGTGATGATGGGACATGTCCTCAATATTTTAGAGAACATCCAGCTTTAGTAAATAAACTTGAATCAATTTCTAATCCATTAGGAAGATTTCAAAACTTATTTACGGGAAATCAAACAATTTTTATATCGAAACCGGATTATAAATTAAATGAAGTGCTTTTCAATAAAGGCACATCACTCTTAAGAGAAAAAGTAAAAGCAGTAGACTTATGGACTACCGATGCTCTATTTTGTGAAAGTTTAGATTTTGTACGAGCATTAAGTTCAATAAACGTACAGTGTATCGATATGGAATCTTCAATTTTATTCTTATTAGGAAAAATCTACAATCTAAAAACTAGTTCCATTCTTTCAGTATCAGATTTACCAGGGCATTCGAAATATGATTTGCTTAATTCAAACGAGATACATCCAGAAATGGAAAATGGAATCGATAATTCGATTAAAGTTCTCATCAATTCTTTACCGCAAGTAAAGTATGAATTAATTTAGTTAAAGTCCTTTAAGAAGTTGAGAAAAATCAGGTTCAGAAAAAAAATCATTATACAACTTTAACAACTCAAAATTTACAAGGAAAATTTTTTTACCTGCTTTGTTTTTTGAAGTTCTCATAAGATTTAGGTTTCTCAATTTTTTAATATGATATAAAATTGTGCCCGAGTAAATTTCAAGATTTTCTCCGATTTTTGAGACTGTAACTTCCTCATTCTTAAATATTTCTTCTAATACTTTAGGGATTAATGGATTTAAAAATATAACTTTAAATTCCTGATAATCTTCGGGGACATCACTCAAAAAATAATGAAGAGATTTACCGATTTTTTTGGATCTTATTAGATTAAATCTTTCAAGTGTCATTACATGCTTTAAAAAAGGAGTTCTGGTAATATTTAATTCATCTATGATTTTTTCATCTCGTGCGTGAATTCCCGGATTATTCTTTATAAAATCTAATATTTTAACTAATTTCTTATTACTTAATATCTCTAATTTAGTACGCCTTTCATTTGTGACAATCCAGTTCTTTTCTTCTAAACCTCGAATCGTTAAGAAAATGTCTTCTTTACTATAACCTTTTTTATAAGAAAGTTTAGCTATACACTTAGCATACAGTTTTTCAATTATTGGGTATTTTTGGATTTGGGCTACCGAAACAATTTCAAATTCAGTATCATATCTTTTTAGTTTTAATATATCTTCCGCTATTTTTAAAACATCTTTTTCAATCTCACTTAGTTCTTCAACAATCTCTTCTTTAATTACTTCTGTTTCTAGAGTGACCTCCTTCTTTTTTCCTAGAGGTTTGAAATCAAGACGCCTAAATGAACTATCTTGAAGATCTTTCTTTTCTTTAGTTCCTCTGGGTTCTCTTCTTTTTTCAAGTGACATCTTTAGGCGTTTTCCTCTAAGAATTGAACAAATTTTATTTGTTCCTCATAATCCATATATTTTAATTCTTCCACAATCTTATCATAATGTTTAGGATTAACATTAGGGAGTTTACGAATCCTATTAATTAATCTTTTTGGTATTTCTTTATATAAATTAACAATAGCCTCAATATATTTAACCTGTTCCTCATTAGTTAAAAAAGCAAGTTCTTCTAATAGCTCCTTCTTTTCTTTTTTCGAAATTTTCAAATCTACTATCTGTTTCCTCAAATCTTTTGATAGAACAGCAAATATTTTTGAGAAATATTCTTTGACTAATTTCTTATCTTTTTCATCTTTAACAGGTAGAAGTGAGTCATGTAACTTTAATTTGAATTCTTCTTCTCTTTTTGCTTTTTCTTTTTTATCTATTTTTATTGGCTCTTCTACAATTTCCATTATTGGTATTTCTTCTATTTTTTCATCTTCGCTCTCAGTTTTTACTTCTTCAAGAGTTTCTGTTATTTGAATATCAATTGCTTTTTCAACAGGTTTTAACTTAACATCCTTTTCATCTGCAATTGCCTTTTGAGGTTTCTCAACTTCCCTGTAGGGAGTAGGTGGAATAGGTAGTGTAGGAATTTTTACTACTGATTTTTCAATATCAGATACCTGTATGACTTTTTTCGAAGGTTTACCAAAACATAGGAAGGCTATCAAGATTCCCTTTAGTAAAATAAAGATCCCAGCACCAAAAAACGTCGTTCCTAAAATCCCTAAGATGATAAATTTAACTGCATCATTTGCAACAAATTTTTGTTTTTCCTCGATTTTCTTTTTCATACCACCATCAATAAGTAAAATTATCACAGCATTAATTAGTAGTATAACAAAGATTAGTATCCCTAAAGGGATCTGGATTCCGAAAGGGAGGGTTACTATAATAGGATCCCCTGGTGGGAGATAAAATCCCTCTGTAAATGCTCTAAATATACTATATAATATAATTATAAATCCTGCTTTATTAGAAAAATAATTTAATGAATTTTTTGTAGCTAATCCGTAATCATAGACTTTGAAATCTTTATTTTGGGAAGTAGTAAATACATATATTATGATAACTATCCCTTTTATAAGAATTATCACTCCTAAACCATACATAACACTCCCCAATATTCCCCAACAGAATGCATCCAAAAAGATTTCATTATATTTTTTCTCTTTAATATTCTTATTAATATGAGTTCTATCATAGCTTAAAAGAGAAAAGCAGATGATTATATGAGCAATTTGATTTATTAGGTTTGTAAATACAAAAGATGTAAATATCCCAATTATAAGTGATAAAACTGAGAAAAAGAAAAAAATGAAAAAAGGTAAAGAAGATATCTTATTTAAAACTTGAATAAATTTGTCTAAACTAGATGATTTTATCTCAGGTAACGTATGATACGGTTTCTTCTGTCTTATATAGGGCGTTGGAGCAGGTTTAAATTCAACACCCTCCAAAATAAAAGGAGAACCACATCTCTCACAATAAACTTGAATATTACTTTCTATCAAATGAGAAAGCTCTTGCGGGAACGCATAGCTGCATTCTCTACAAACAAAAATTTTGGTCATTCTTTTTAACTACACCTTTATTATGTTTATTCATTTTTACTTTAATTTTTTTCGAATAAAATGGAATAAATTAATATTAATGTGAGACAGTGAGTGCGTGAACTGATAGTTTTCTACCTAATCTTGTACCACAGTTAACACAATATACTATTTCATTTGCTTCTAGGTGTTTTTTCATTTTAATTGAAAGCCTTTTCCCACATTCACTACAATATTCTAAAAATACTTGCTGATCTTCTGAAGATTTAGTATTAATGACATTTTGACTGTTGTTTTCTTTCTTTAGCTTTGATTTCCCCGAGACTAGAAGGTAAAATCCTTCACACAATTTGTAAAATCCATAACCAATATATTTGAGAAGGTAAAAAACGCCCTTAATGATATAGTAGATTAAATACGCTATACCTTTAATAATGTAATAAAGTAGAGTCACAGTTAAAGCTAATACTGCGACTATACCAATAATAACTAATATTTGACCATATAGCGGTTGTTCTATAAACCATTCTATAAACGTGTTAAACCATATACCAATATTTTGAAGAAAAGTTTCCCAATCCATAATTATTCATCCATTTTTTTTGTACTTTATCTTAATAAAAAAGTGTTTAGATTTGATTTTAAAATTCTTGGAGTCCAATTTTTGAAACTTTTAAGAGTGAAAATTGAAAATATTTAATTTATTGTTATTAGGCTTTTCCAATCCAGTGTTAGAAAGGTTTTATGAAGAGAATGATCATCATCCACTATGTTGTAATTAAGATTTGTGAAAAGATTTTCTGCAAAGATTTTAGACTGGTTAGGTGAAACTATTTTATCATGTTTACCATGGTACACTACTACGGGGATTTTAACTTTAGTATAAATCTTAGGATTTAACTCAGGAGAAGATAAATATGGAGCGAGTAAAATTAATTTTGATACTTTTTCAGGATTTTGAGATATAAACCAAACAGCCATAAGTCCTCCAAAACTAGAACCGATAATAATCCATGGACTTTTTTTGTTCAATATTGAATATAATTGTTTCATTCGAATCTCTAATAAATTTTTAATAGGAGTGTTTGGGTTATAGATTTCAAAATCAGGAGTAATACATTCAGGTAACCACTTTTTAAGCCGTTGTCCTTTAAAAGCTTTTCCTGAGCTTTTAAGTCCATGAATATATATTATATTTTGCATAATTTATAAAGAAAGTTAAGAATCTTTCTCAATTGACATCATATTCATTTCTTCTCTCAATAATTTCATTTCTTTTTTATGGCCAAAAAATACTAATAAACCAAATATTGAGAAATAAATTGTAAGAAGTATCATTGTGTAAAAATAATATTTGTAAGTATAACTCATAAAATGTAAAGCCAAACCAATAATAAATCCAGTAAATAATCTAGATTCAGTAGAACTCTTTCTTAATAAAAGTCTTTGTGTTCCCCAATCTATTAATCCTGGAATTGGAAGGATTATACAAAGAAGCAAAGCAATTTCAGCACTAAACTCAACTTGGTAAATTTTGAAGATTAAATATGTTGTAAAAAGAGCCATTAATCCTCCAAGTATTACTCCTGAACATCTTGAACAAAAGTATATTTTAGTCCTACCAAATTTGAGATAATATGTGTGATCTTTCGCAGATAAAGGATGATGAGTTAAAAACATATTATATACATCTTTCTCTTCCTTCGCTAATACCCTGTCATACAGAAACAATAATACTGGAACAATAAATAAAACAGAGAAAAGGCTAGTGAGTAAGAATTTGAAACCATAATTAATAAATATAATATCAAGAGTAAATTGACCTGGATAAAAGATAATTTGAAACGCAAGTATGACCCAAAACATAATAATGGATGTAATAATTAAAGCTAAGAAGGAATAAAACACATTAATCCTTTTATGATATTTTAAAGGCTGGTATTTATAGATTCCAACCAAAAAACCATAAATTGCAATAATAAAACACCATTCGAGATAAATTGTTCCATAAAATGCTAATTGAAAAAGAAATTCTCCCAGAAACCCTGCAAAAAAGCTATTTATAGAGCCCGCTAAGACAGATAGAAATGTAAAAAGCAAAAGTGATACAATAAATAGTAAGGAAATTTCTTGATTACCAATATAAATAGCTGAGATTGACCCAAAAGGTTCAGAGATATAAACGTATGATATTGTAATGAAAGCAATTATGAATAAGTTTAAAAAAATACTTCTTAAAATGTTGTATTGCTCTTCATTATGAGTAGATTCAGTCACGGTTTCTTCTTAATTCTTTTTTGATTATATTATAAATAATTTGCTTGATGTAATCTTAATTAAAAATTATATCAAGTTCTTCGATTAAATTTTCTTTAGTCATTTCAAAGCCCATACGTAGTACTTTTAAAATTATGTTTTTACCAAGGGGTACTTTTAAAATCGAATCATCTTGTTCTACAATAGAGATTCCTTCGTCATTATAATCGAGTTGACGAATTAATGCTTGATATGCTTTTTCTTTTGATTGAAAAGCTACTCTTGATAATTCATTATAATCCTTAACATCATCTTTTACATTAAAAAAAAGGATAGTCTCTTCAACCTGAGTGATGAAGCACTTCTTAGTAACTTCTTCCAACTTTTTATAATTACTGTGCCAGCTGTTACACTGAATGTATGTCTGGTCGTTTTTTAGGTAATCAGGAAAGTTTTTGTTAATAATCCGATTCAAATGTTCTTTAGAACCATCTCCATTTTTTATAAATTGTTTCGCAGAATCAAGAGTGACTCTTATTTGTTCTAATGTTCCTACTTTAGCGTCTTTATCAGACCAGTATTTATAAAAAGATTTTACGATCGGTTTAATAATGAAGTTTAATGAACCTATATCTACTTCAGTATCTATAAGATCTCTCCCATAATTAAGAGAAGTCTCCATTTGTTCAATCATTCTTTTCTCTAATATTTTATAATTTCTCTCTAAGTAATCCATTATTCAACTCCAATCTTGTTAATACTAATAATTTTTACAGGTTTGAATATTCATTTAATCTTATTATCTGAATTTATTTTTTAAAATCTTTTATGAAATTAATATTTTGGCTAATTCTTATCATACGTATCATTGAGTGATGCTGTAAACTCTTTTTTAGTTAAATTAAAGCCTTGTCTAAGAGCCTTTACAATTATTTTTCTCCCCATTGGGATTTTTAAGATCCCAATATCTTCCTCGACTATTTTAATACCCATATCTGTAAATTCTAATTGTTTCATTAAGTTCTGTCTAGCTACCTCTTTCGAAGGAAATGTCACTCTACATAAGTCTCCATAGTTGTCAATTTCATCTTCTATCTCTAAAAATCGTACTACTTCTTTTAAATAATTTTTAAACGTTTCTTTAGCAACTTCCTTTAATCTATCATAATTTTTATGATTTTTTGAACATTGTTGAGATGTTTGATCTGCTTCTAGATATTTGGGAAAGTTTTCTTCAAAAATCTTAGTAAAACTCTCCTCAGTATTACCGTTTAACAATAGTTGCTTACCAGAATCTAAGGTGACCTTGATTTGTTTTAAAGTCCCAGCTCTAGCTTCACTTTTCGCCCAATAATCATAGAATGTTTTAACGAGCGGTTTTACGATAAAGTTGAAAAGTCCAATGTCAAGTTCAGTATCAATAAGTCTTCTCCCTAACTCAAAGGACTTTTCCATTTGCTCAATCATTCGTTCCTTTATAATTAGGTAATTTCTCTCTAAGTAATCCAATACTAAATCTCCAAAAATAGTTTAAAACAAATATATAAATTCTCAAACTCAAATAATTATTATAAAAAGATTTTAATTCTTTTAAATAGTTTTCAAATGATTTATACTATTATTTTTATGTGTTCAAAAATCTTTAAAACAAAGATTGAATTAATCAATCAATAGAAGTTGAAATACATAAGTCTATTTTCCAAAAAATGTCAATATTTTATTTCCGAACATTAGTTATTGGCTCAGACCCAGATAATA
>JAEOTW010000340.1 GCA_016839655.1 Promethearchaeota archaeon
CCCCGAAAAAAATCACTTTGAACATAAAATTTGACTGCTCTGACATTTTCTCCAGTCTATCAATAAGTTTTTATTTTTTAAACGATCCTTCTTACGTAAGCAAAATAGGTGTTAAAATACTAGTTGGTAAAAATATTTGATCTGACTTTTATTAATTATAATAAATTAGATTTTTAATTTTTTGTTTTTAGATTCGTAATTATCTCAAATTTAAAATGTTTTTTACAATTTATAAAATGAAATATTTTATAAAAACCAAAATTTGGACTCATATAAAATATGTCTACAAAAGTTTCTATTGTAAATGTAAATGATTATGATTCTATCCCTAATGCTGTAGTTTCCGCAATAAAATTAATAGAAAATATTATCTCATTTAATATTACTAATTCTAATAATATCCTCTTGAAACCAAATTTGCTTACTTCAAAGAAAGACGCATGTACTCAACCTAGTTTTGTTGAAGGTGTTATCTCTTACCTAAAAGAAAGGAAAGTAATTATGAGCAATGTTTATTTAGGAGATTCTCCAGGTCAATCCCAAAAATTAGGTTCTGATGTTGCTAAAGAAATTGGTATTTATGAGATTTGTGAGAAACATGGTATAAATTTTGTTGATTTTGAAAGTAAAACTCCAATTATCGAAGAAATTAATGGTGCTCAAAGGTTAAAACAAATTCATGTTGCCGGGGCAGTTAAGGATTGTGACGTATTAATCAATCTTCCACGTTTAAAATCTCATTTAGAAGCTACAATGACAGGAGCAATAAAAAATTACTGGGGAATTATCCCGGGAGGTTTAAAGGCTCATTATCATCTATTTGGCAAAAATTCTGAACAATTTGGAGAAGTTCTTGCTGATAATTTTTCATGGATAGTAAAGAATAAACCGAAAAGACTAATCGTTTATGATTTACAGGAAATTATGGAAGGTAGAATGGGCCCAGGTGGGGGAACTATGAAAAAATGGGATTTAATACTTGCAGGAACTGATGAAGTAGCACTAGATCTAATCGCAGCAGAAATAGGCAAATTAAAAGTTAAAAATGTTCCTCATCTTAAAAATGCTATAGATCGAAATCTTGGTGTTGGAAATTTAGAAAATATAGATATTGTAGGAATGTCGCTTGAAAAAGCTAAAAAACAAACTCCAAAATTTAATGCGCCAGGAAATACTTATACAAGTTTTATAGCTTATATGTCAGGGCATATTGGATATAAAATAATCAAAAAAATCCCTGAATTGATTAAGTCTAGATGCATAAAATGTGGTGAATGTGCTCAAAATTGCGCTTCTGAAGCAATAGAATTTGAAGAGGATAGTTTTCCTGTATTTTTAAGAAAGAAATGTATCTCTTGCTTTTGTTGTGCAGAGTTATGCATATCAAATGCAATTAAGCCAAAAAGTAGGGGGATTGCAGGATTATTTGATTAAACTATGATTATTTTTTATGAGATCTGAGTAAATTTTCAGAAAATGATAATTACCTAATCTCGTATTGATTATTGAATCGTATTGAATAAATTCATTGGCAGAATGGGCAAATCCTCCAATGCCTAAACCTCCAGTAATGAAATTCAAATTTAATTCTCTCTGAATTTTACTTAATGGAGCAGCAGCAGCACTTAATGGCCATAATTCAGTTGATACTCCCAACACTTTAACGCTATCTTTAAGGCTTCTTACTAAGAAGGAATCTCTTTGAACTCGTGAACTTTCATACCCTATATTTTTAGTAATTTCAATTTGAGATTTAGCGTTTTTGGAGAAAATGTCAACCTTTTCTTTAATTTCATTAAAAATATCTTCAGTTGCAACATGATGGGCAAATCTGATATCGACATTGCATAATGCTTGATTAGGAACATAATTCTTTGACCCTTTCTCCAAAAATCCTGATTTTAAAGTGGAGATATTAAAAGTAGGGTTAAATAGATAACTAACAAATGCTTTATGGGGATCATCTTCAACTACTTCTCTTATTCCGGCTTTTTGCTTAATCTTTTCTAAGTCTAGCTTCTTCAAAAGGGAATCAATGAGAGATTTCTCCTCATTAGTAAGATTATATGGATTTTTTAGACTATCAATATGAAATTTGTTATTTGAATAAATTGTACTAAGTAATGAAACTAAATCAGTTGCAGGATTAGGAATCATACTGCTAAAGGCTGAGTGTGGTTCTGCATTTTTTGAGGAAACCTTAATTGCCAATGATAAAATACCCTTATATCCTAATTTTAAAATTAGATTTCCATTGATATCTTGTTTTGTTGAAGGATAGTAGGCATCAGTAAAATTCTGTAAAATTGTTCGATTATTGCTATTTTCAAGAAATTTTAAAAAAGATGGTGAACCTTTTTCTTCCTCACCGTCAAATAAGAGTAGTAAGGAAACTGGTAAGCTATCATTTTTTTTCAAGATTTTTATAACATTCAAGAAACATAATAGAGGGGTTTTGGAATTATAAGCACCCCTAGCTATAATACAATCACCTAATTTATTTAGAGGGGGAGCTAAAATCTTAAGTTCTGCTCCAAATGGACTACTAATCCATTCTTTTTCATTATTAACAGGTTGAGTATCATACATCATGTAGATTAAGAGAGTTTCCTTATATTCTCCCTGGACTTTAGCAAAGATTAATGGATTTATTATTCCCTGATATAGATTAATTTCTTCAGAAATTTCAGAGAGATAAGAGAGAATATAATCTTTGGCTTTCTCTATCCCTTCAGAATTAAGAGTATTGCTTGGAATTTTAAGAAACCTTATTAATTCATTTTCTATAAAGTCTTTATTTGAATCTCGAATTAATTCTATAATATTCATTTCTGAGTTTGCGATTTCCATATATAATATATTATTAATTAGTTTTATTTAATTGTCCATATTTATAAAACTGAATTAAAATAAATAATGAAGACTATGAATAGTTCTGATTCCGAGAATAGCAGTGAGTTGTTTCAACTAATAAATGATTTGAAAAATAATGGAAATTTAGATGGAGCGATTTTTGCTTATAGAGATGGGGGTTTAATAATAGAAAGTATAGGAAATAATGGTAAAAGTAAAGAACTATTATCAATGTGTGCTTCTGTTTTGGAAAGTGCCGTAGGGATAGGTGACGTAATTGGTTCTCAAAAAATTACCAAAGTAATTGCGGAATTAGAAGAAAAAACAATACTAATTTTTGAGTGTGATAATAATACATTTTTGATATTGGTTATAAATAGGGAATCTAACGCATCCTATATTTTAAACAGATTAGATGGAATAATTCAAGATATGATTAAAATGTATTAGATTTAAGATTTTTACTAATTATTGTTATTTTTTTGCTAGAATATTCGATTTTTATAAGTAACTCATCCAATCTGGATCGATCTGATTAAGAGCATTCTCTATTTCTTTTCGTACATCCCAATTATCATCTCCTAATCCCTCTGTCAATGGCTTAATTGCTTCTTTATTTCCAATCTCGCCCAGGGCTTTAATCGCGGATATTCTTATCTTATCGTCATTTTCTTTTAATAACTGAATAAAAGGATCAATTGAATCAACATCTTTAAGTTTACCTAATGCCATAGCTGCCCAACTTTTTATATACACATCTTCATCATTTAAACAAGAAATTAAAGAATTTAGTGATTCTTTACTACCTGTTCTTAACAATAAATTGACTGCAGCTCTACGAGTCTTCCAATTTGGGTTATTTAAAGATTTTATAGCAAAATCTATTACTTTTTTATTATCAAATTTGACTAATGCATCAACAACAACTTTTCGTACACTTCCGTTGTCATCTTCTATTAACTTAAATAAGTGGTCAATTGTATTTGGATCAGCAATCTCTCCAACAATTTTAGCACAAAACATCCTAATTTGCCAAGATTTATCTGACAATGCATTGATAATCTTAATATACATTTTCTTGTCTAAAATTTTTAATAGAGAACGATAAGCAGAGCCTCTTAAGCTTGCTACTGTACTATTAAAAGTAGATAGCAATAAATCAATTGAATTAATGTCCTTTAAGAGTCCTAGAAGTTTTATAGCTTCCCTTCTAGCATTAATATTTCTCCCATTAATTACCTCATATAGTACTTCAAATGATTTAGTTTTCTCAAAAATTTTATAAAGTGCATTTTTAGCAGCATTTCGGATTTTGGTATCTTTATCCTTTAACATTTCTATTAATGGTTTTATTGCCTTCTTACTTCCAACATTACCTAAGACTCGAATAGCCTCCTTTTTTACATCTAAATCGGGGTCATTTAACAAGTCTAACACATGTTTTACATTTTTTAATTCGATTAATCCCTCTAATGCTTTTACTGAATTCTTCCTTATTATTGAGTCTTTATTTTTTAAAAAGTTTAATAATACATTTTCACTCTTCTTATTATTTACTTTTCCCAAAATTACTGGAATTTCTCTTTTTATATAGAGATCTTCTGTATTAACAAATTCAATAATAATATTCAAATTATCCTTTTTTCCAATTTTAACAATGGCATCTATTAAAGAATTATAAATTTCAACATTTCTAAAATGGAGAACGTTAAGGAGAGTTTCTAAGGATTCACTGGCTTCAGACTTTCCTAAAAACACTATAGCTTTTTTTTTTGCTTCGATATTAGAATCATTTAATGCATCAATTAAGAAAGGAATTGAATTATTTAGATCTAATTGCCCCGCCATATCAATAAGTTTTGTTCTAACAGCTCCATCTTTACAATTTTTATACTGCTCTTTTAAAAAGTTAATTCCATCTATTTTATACCAACTTGTTAGCACATCAATTAATTTCAACCTTAATTGAGGATGCTGATCATTAAGAAAAACAGTTTTTATTTCTTGAAAACGACTTTTCTCATCATCACTATATTGATTTAATAATTCACTTGCTTTAAGTTTACTTTCTATATTTTTAGAGGAAGATAATATTGATATGAGCATTTCAATAGCTTTATCTGGTTCCATAGTTTTTATTTTTTTAGCTAACTGATCACTGTTAAAACTCATTATTAAAACCAAAAATTTTGATAATATATACTGAGTATAGCAAACAATAAAATCTTTGAAATATTAATAAAAAGCTGGTTTATTTATGTTTATTCTTTTAAGTAAAAGAGATTGAAATCAGTATTATGGTAAATTTTACTATTAGAGAACCTTTTGATAAAGAAATTAAAAAATGTATTAACGTTCTTTATTCTGCTTTTGAGAGAGCTCTTCCACCAAATATAAAAAAAGAAGAAAGTGTATGGAAAGCTTTAATAGAGGCGGAAATTGGTAAATTCCTTATTTCCGAGGAGGACGGAAAGATTTTCGGTATTGGCGGCGTTTTTTTCTTTGAAAAGGTTAGTAGTTTTGGTTATATGGGGGTATTGCCAAAATATAGAGGTAGAGGAGTTGGTACGGAGATTTTTAGGAATTTAATGAAAATTACAGACGAGAGAAATTGTGAGACAATGGTTCTATATGCTTCAAAATTAGGAAAACCAATATATGAGAAATTTGGTTTTCAAGATAGATTTTACGGTACGATGTTCCAATTACCGCTACAATTCACAGATAAAAAAACTCAATATAAACAAGTTAAGATTATAGGAAAGATTTCAGAATGGGTATTCAACCTTGATGAAAAATCAATGGGTTTTGATCGAAGAAGATATTTACGGTTAAAAGTTAAAATGGGAGCAAAGATATTAGCTGTCGAGAATGAAGGATATGGATTATTAATAGATACGCGATTAGGACCTTTAGTAGCTAATAATTTGGAGACTGCTTTAAAAATTATAATGAAAGGTATAACACTTGGAGCGAATCATTCAATTTTAGCTTGTCACAAATATTTTCCGAAAACAATTATCAGATCTATGAACTTAACTAAAAAAGAAGATGGGGCTAATATAAAAATGGTATACGGAAAAGAACTGTCTGAGAATTTAGAATTGCTATATTCTATTGGTACGTATGCTAAGGGTTGATTTTTTTGAATTTATTATGTAACTTTTTCTTTTTTGGTCCGAATTTTCTTTATTGAAAATAAATACAATATTCCTGATATAAATTGTAAGAAAATAGCAAAATTTGGCCAATAAGTATTACCCCCCCAAAAAGTTGGGTATCCTATAACAACCACATAAATGATTTGCCATCCAATAATTAGAAAGAGGGGTGTACCAATCATAATAATAATCCCAGTGTAATGATATTTTGCTTTAATCTGTTGACCTCTTTTTTCTTTTTTTGATGAATAAATGATGAAAATTGAACCTATAAGGAATAAAATTGAGGAAATAATACCAGGAATTACAAATACTTCATCTGGATTATATGTAACACCAATTTCGTTTGAATTTAAGCCGAAAAAGAGCGTAAATCCCCCCAACCAAAAGTGGTAAATATAATTTGGGCTAATATGGAAGATTATTGGAGTGAATACAGAAATTATACCAATAATTCCTGAAGACATTAAGATTTTATGATAAAATGGTTCCATAAGGATTAACACTTTTTGTTATGAAGTCATATTAGATTAAGTATTAGAATTAATCTTATTAAAAATTGATGAAAAAGTTGATTATTAAAAAAAATACA
>JAEOTW010000341.1 GCA_016839655.1 Promethearchaeota archaeon
TGCACTCAATTCAGGTATTTGCTAATGATTCTTTTGGAATAAATTCTCAATCTGATATAAGATATTTTTCAGTTAACATTACAATCGACACTACTGATCCTATTATCCTAATCAATTTACCGAGTTTTAACAATCTTTTTGGTAGTTCTGCTCCCCTTTTTAATCTAACAATTATTGAACTGAATTTAAAATCTATCTGGTATACATTAGATTGGGGTTTGACTAACACAACCATTACAGGATTAATTGGTTTTATAGATCAAACTATCTGGAATAATGCTCCTAATGGGACGATCAATATTCAATTCTATGCGAATGATGAGTCAGACAATATTGGATTTGCTGAATTGGATATAAGAAAAGATATACTCGCACCAAATATTATAATCAACACACCATCTGAAAATGAAGTATTCCCAGAAACAGCTCCAAATTTTGATTTGTCTATTCTTGAAGGAAATCTAGATACTATATGGTACACATTAGATGGTGGGTTAATAAATACAGTCTCCTCCCTCCCTATGGGAACCATTGATCAATCAATTTGGGGTGATTATTACAATGAAACAATTACTATTAGATTTTATGCTAATGATACCTTAGGAAACAGTGGTTTCGCAGAAATTACTATTCGAAAGGATATACTGGAACCAGTGATTATAATAATTTTTCCAGAAGATAATCAATGGTTTGGAGATACAGCACCAACATTTAACTTGAGTATTATTGAAGGGAATTTGGATTTAAGTGAAATTTATTATTCGATTAACGGAATATTAAACATAACATGTGATAACTCAGGTCAAATCGATCAAAATTTATGGAATGCATTATCCCCGGGTTCTTATACATTACAATTTTATGCCAAAGATATATTTGGCCATTTAGGATTCACTCAAGTAAATATAATTAAGAGAGGTGCACAGGCTATATCTGGATACAACAACCTACTATTATTTTTAATCTTAATCATGGCTTCTACTGGTATTGCTTGGCTAATTAAAAAAAGAAAAAGCAACAATTTTTAATTTCTAATTACCATGTTTTTAGACTTAATGATAATGAATTTGATGTAAAAGAAATATGAAATAAGGAAGTAATATAAATATTATTTGAAGGTTGATATGTATGAGATCAATTAAATTACAGAAATCTACTTTAATAAAATTAATTTATGGTATCTTAATCTTGATTTTTATTCTTTCAACAATTCTTCCATATTATTCAAAATCTTATTTTTTTCCTCCACCTCCAGATCCTCCTTCATATACTTATACTGAATCCTCTGATGGGTATGTCGAATTACTTTATGGAGGATGGATAGGACTTATACTTATCGCTGTTTCAGTTTTATTATTAAATTCTAAGAGAAAAAGGAAAGCAATTATTATTGGGATTTCAGGATGTGCACTAATTGGCTTTAATCTGATATTTAGGACAGCTTTTCAAACAAGTACAATCTATCAAACAGTTACAAACCAATCAGGCCTTTATTTTGGTTTTACTTTTTGGATTGCATTATGTGCAGTAAACGGATATGTTTTTGTAGAAGAACAAGGTTTAAATTTATTAAAAAGAGTTAAATCTAAAAAGTTTAAACCCATAATAAAACAAAAACTAAAATCGAGAGCAAAACCAATTATAGAAATCACACCTATTAAAATGAAGGAGGAAGTGTTAGTTGGAACAGATTGGGAAAGAAAGGAATTAAGTTCCAAGCAGGCTATTAATTATATTAAAAATGCTCAATTACAATCAAAAGAACTTCCCTTTATTGAAATTATTTCAAAAACTGGTATAGAAAGAGAAGCACTTGATGCAATAGTTGATGAAATGATCGCCAATAAGGAGATTAACGCTCAAGTAAGAGATTTTGTTATTATATTCAAAGATGTCCCTAAAGCGGTTAAGGAAAAACTATTAAAAAGGTTTCAAAAGGAACTTCAACAAAAACTGTCTGAGGTTGACGATTTAATAGAACAAAATAGATTTGATAAAGTAATTGTGAATTTATCTGATATTAGAGACACTGCAGAGAGTGTTGGTTTAACTGAATTTGTAATTAAAGCAAAGGAAAAAATAGATCAATGTAAAGCACTTGAAGTTGAAAAAAGAGAGGAGTTAGAAAAGCAAAGAATTGAGGAAGAACTTCAAAATTTAAATTCAAAAATTAGTAATTTAATAAAAGAAAATGAATTCAAAAGTGCATATAAAGAGTTAGATAAAGTTAAAACAACCGCCAAAGAATATAATTTAATAGAGTTAATAGCTCAAGCTGAAAAATTAGAAAATCAATGTAAAGATCAAGAAGAAGAACTTAGAAAAGAAAAAGAGTTACTTAAGATTGAGAAGAAGGTTCAAAAAAGAATAAACTCTATAGAGAAATTAATTGAGAAAAATAAATTATTCGATGCTTTAGAAGATTTAGTAGAGATTAAAGAAATTTCACAAAAGAATGATTTTTTTGATTTGTTAAAGATTATTGAAGAAAAAATCGACTATTGTAAACATTTTCACTTAAATACTATTAAAAAAATTAAAAATACGATTTTTGATTATGGATCAAAACTTACTAGACTAGAATTAATGGACATTAGTGAGAAGAGTGGTATTCAGGATAAAAACTTAATTGAGAAAGTAATTCTAGATATGATTAATAATCGAGAATTAAATGCTGAATATTTTTCTAGTTCCAAATCTATAGCATTTTACCAAGAGGATAAAGGAGCAGTACAAGCAAAAAGAGCAAAGGAATTAAAACAACTAAAAGTTTTTCTAAGTTATTCAACTTTGGATGCTGAACATTTTCAAATCTCAGATATAGTTAAACGCTTAGAGAAGTATCCTGAAATAAAAAAGGCTTCATATTGGCAAGCAGATAGTAAACAAAATATTGTAAAATTCATGGAAGATACACTTAAGAATACAGATGTTTTTGTGCTTTTCTGCTCCAAAAACTCAGTAAAATCAAATGCGGTTACAGATGAATGGCAAGCTGCTTTCCAAATGAGAAAAAAAGGAATGTTGAAAATTATTCCTATATTTGAAGATGAAGATCATATTCCTGTCTTATTATGGCAAATGTTAA
>JAEOTW010000342.1 GCA_016839655.1 Promethearchaeota archaeon
ATGATGAAGCAGTTTTAGCAATAAATACAATTGTAATGATGGAAGTAATGCATTTTTTAGTCAAAAGACTTGGATCTGAAATAGCTAAAGAGAAATGGGATTTGTTTTCATCAATAAATTTTATAGTTAGAAATTTGGAATTTGAAGATTTGGATACCATTTTTTCAATATTGTGCAAGTACTCACATACGGGAATAGGAGGGAGAGATGCCACGATCCTATCATTTCTAGAAACAAATCAAATCCAGAAGATTTGTACTCATGATAATGCTTTTAAAAAAATTCCAAATCTTGAAATAATTGATCCTATTACATAATAAAATTTGATACAATCAAAATTTATAAAAATTAAAATAAATATTTTAAATAACTTGCAGTGGTCCTAGTTTTTTAATTTTATCGGTAAATTCAGTGATAACTTCAGCAAATCGTTTACCTTCAGATGCACTTATCCATTCAAGTCTAAATCTTTTTTCAAGATTAAATATCTTTAATATTTCCTTAAAATGTTCAAATCTATCTCTAGCAAACTCATTTCCTTTTAAATAATGACAGTCGCCAATATGGCATCCTGTCACAATGATTCCATCAATACCATCTTTAAAAGCTTCCAAAATAAAAGCAGGATCTACTCTACCGGAGCACATCACTCTTACTATCCGAATAGTAGCGGGATATTGAAAACGAGATACGCCAGCTAAATCTGCTCCAGCATAACTACACCAATTACAACAAAAACACAATATATTTGGGTGGAAATCCTTTTTACTTACTTTCTTTTTTGACTTAGACATAAATTAATACCTCGTAATTTAAGTTTGGATTAGGAGCGCAGAAATCATAGCATGAATTTGCTCAAATCCAAAATGTTTAATAACTATTGTTGAATTAGGACATTGTGCGCCACATGTACCACATCCCTTACAAAGCGCAGGATTTATATGAGATTTTTTGTTAGTCATTGTAAAATCTTCGAACGTTCTTTCTTTCTCTATTAATTCTATAGCATTGAATTGACAGACTTCCACACAGCTTCCACAACCAATACAATTTTCTTCTATTACAACAGCTACAAGTCCAGATGTTACAAGTTTTTCAGCACTTAAAATTTTAACTGCTTGAGCGGCAGCTCCATTGGATTGTGCTATTGATTCTCGAAGATCTTTGGGTGAATGTGCACACCCACATAAATATATACCATCTGTAGCAAAATCAATTGGTCGCAATTTAACATGAGCTTCTAAAAAGAATTTATCCTCATTAAGTGGTACTTTTAGCATTTTTGCTAGCTCTTCATTCTCATTTATAGGTGCTACGAGTCCCGTACTTAGTACAATTAAATCTGGATTTATTTCAAGGTCACCTAAATCAGGATTATTTACTATTAATCTTAACTGTTTATTTTTAATTTTTAATTCTGGAGGTTTTTTTTCATCGAATCTAAGAAAAATAACCTTTTTATCTCGTGCTAAGTTATAATATTTTTCTTTAAAACCATATGTTCGAATATCACGATATAGAATTACTATTTCTATATTTGGGTTGATTTCTTTTGCTTTTAACGCATTTTTAATAGCTTCTGAACAACAGATTCTGCTACAATAAGGATGATCTTCATTTCGGGATCCGACGCATTGAATCATAACTATTGATTTCAATCCTTTTATTTTATCAGTAGTAAAAAGATCTTTTTCAAATTCAGTTTGGGATACAATTCTTTGATCTTTTCCGTAACTATATTCCTTTGGTTGATACTCTTTTGCACCAGTGGCTACAATGATTATCCCATGGTCTAGATCAACACTCTTGCTATTATTTCCATAACTGATATTTGTAGAGAAATTCCCTATATATCCTGAAATTGAATTGATTTGAGCATTTTTAAATACATGAATGAATTGATTAGTTTCAACTTCTTTAATGAGGTTTCCAAGATACTCTTGAATATCATCATTTTCGAGGGTTTGATAAATATTTTTAGCAAATCCCCCAAGAGATTCTTCCTTTTCAAGTAAAAAAACTTCATAACCTTGAGAAGCCAGATTTAATGCTGCTGACATTCCAGACACGCCCCCTCCTATGATGAGACCCTTACTTATTACAGAGATTTCTTGTTCCTGCAACGGGATTAATTGGCTAGCTTTTGCTACTGACATACGTAATAAATCTTTAGATTTAGCCGTTGCTTTTTCAGGTTCATGCATATGAACCCATGAACATTGATCTCGAATATTTACCATTTCAAAAAGATATTTATTCAAACCAGCTTCCCTAATTGTTGCTTGAAATAAAGGTTCATGTGTTCTTGGAGTACATGAGGCAACAATAACCCTATTAAGTTGATTTTTTTCGATTTTTTCTTTAATATTAGTTTGAGTATCCGCAGAACAAGTATATAAATTATGTTCAGCATAAACAACATTCGGTAGAGTTTTAACATATTCAACTACTGCAGGAACATCAACAACCCCACCAATATTTATACCGCAATGACAAATAAACACTCCGATTCGCGGGGGTTGGTCACTTACATCTAATTCTTCAGGAAGTTCTTTCTTAGAGACTAATTTATTTCTTGCTTCTGATAGAAGAACATTTACACATCCAGCAGCAGCACTAGCTTCAATAACAGTTTCTGGAATATCTTTCGGTGTTGCGAAAGAGCCACAAACATAAATCCCAGGTTTTGAAGTCTCTACTGGGTTAAAGGTTCCAGTTTTACAAAACCCATATTCATTTAACTGGATATTTAATTTCTGTGCTAATCCTTTTGCTTTTTGATTAGGTTGCATTCCAACTGAAAGGACGACTAGATTAAAAATTTCTTCAACAATTTTTCCGTTTCCCGTTTCATAATAAACCTTTAAATCTTTAGAGTCAGTAATTTCTTTAATAGAAGATATTCTACGTCTTATATATCTTACTCCATATTCCTCCTTCGCTCGTTCAATATATTTATCAAAATCTTTACCATATGCCCTAATATCCATTGTAAAAATTGTTGGTTCTATAATGGGCATATGCTCCTTTGCAATTACTGCTTCTTTTGTCGTATACATACAACACACAGAAGAGCAGTAATCAATTCTATGCTTTCTATCCCTTGAACCTATACAATGTAAAAAGGCAATTTTTTTAGGGATAATTCCATCAGAAGGGCGAATTATTAAACCTGAGTGTGGTCCACTAGCACTGAGTATA
>JAEOTW010000343.1 GCA_016839655.1 Promethearchaeota archaeon
AGGCTCAAATTAAGGTTAAAAATGGTAAATCTTCAAGATACAATTATTAAACTCTCAATACAACAGGAATTGCCCTGTTATGGATACATTTTTCCAATCAATCAATTTTATTCTTTGAGAAAGATGGGGCCATATGTAAACTATGATGTGATGGAGGATTACCTTATCCAAATACACCCTTACTCATTAAGTAATGACAGACTTGTTGAATTCTTAAGTGAATCTTTATTTAATGAAAAAGCACTTCATAATTTTGGATGGATAGTTAACCAGGAAGCATTAATAGCGTTGGTAAAAAGTAAAATTCTTTTAAAACAGGAAGCTAGAGCTCGTTCACAAAAAAGCATATTTAATTTGACATCAAATTTCTTTTGTGAATTTATTGTGCTTATAATTTTCCTAATTTTCCTTCTAATTCTAATCATTTAGTTTGACAAATATATATTGGTCCTTAACTTAAGAAATAGTTTAATTTATGAAAAGATTAAATTATATATCAAAAAGAGGTGGAAACATAATGAACGAAATTTCTGTAGAGATTGTTAAAATCCTCGAAAGGGGAGAATGTCCTATGGGGCATAAAGTTGGAGATACATTTAAATATCCCGATGATGTCGGTAAACTTTGTCAGTCTGCGTATCATTCGATTTATCCTTCTATTACCACATTAAGATTTGATGGTTCTTTTCCTTGGTCTGAAGATAAGGATACTACGATGCTTTGTTGCCCAGATCCGAATAATCCTGTAGTGTTCAAAATTACTCGCACAAAAACAGATTCAGAAGAATAACTCAATTTACTTAAAATTTGATTCTTTTTAATTTTATTTTATGTTTTCGAATGATTTTCTTAATTCCTTTTAAAAATCTCTTTTTTCCCTTAAGAATCTTTGCCTATCCTTTTCAAACTTCTCTCTTTCTTATAATCAATACATATATTTTTGGTATTAATTAAGTTATGAATTATTTTGCAAATTAGAAAAAAAAAATGATTTTAGGGGATAAGAGTTTGTATCAGTACTGATGATCCCATGAAAATATTTAAACCTCCAATCTGGGCAGGACAAGTGTTATAAAGAACTGCAACGTAAATGGAAATAATATGGATTCCAGGTTCTAAATCTTTAAATAATGCATAAAAACTTACGGGGATCCATTCGACATCATCCTGAGAACCATTCTCTAAAATTTCTTCATATACAAAACCAGGGGGTTCTACTTCACCATCAATAGCAAAATAAAAACCAATCGAATGTCTTAATGTATCTGTTGGGTCTAATTTTGCGTTACTCGTAAAGGAGACATAGACCCACTCTCCAGCATTTACTTCAATAGTAGTATTTAATTGATCTATTGGCTCATATGTATTATTTACATCTACCGTATTTAAAAATAAAGTATACCATGTGTTCTTAATTCCAGAATTAGAGCTTAATTTATTAATTTGTATTTGTAGATTTATGATATAATAGGTTCCGAAACCGATTATTCCTGCACCTATTATTAATAAAACTATAGTACCCGTTTTCGATCTATTACTCATAGATTTCAACCTCTTAATAATAATTGGATTATTTTTAGAGTTAAAAATTGTTAAAGATACATCTATTAATAAATTTAATTGAAATCCTAAATATCTAATTATAAATTCTAATCATCGGAGCTGAATAAATAGCTTAAGATTTTTTTAGTTCCCCTTTTTTTTATTGATTGATAAATACTATAATTAAATTAAGTACTAAATTAGTTATATTAAGTTTTTTATAAAAATTACACTTAAAGGTGAAAAGCAAAATTGAGCTCAAAAAACATTTTGATTACAGGTTCAGGTTCAGGTCTTGGCAGAGCAATGGCAATAAGATTGGCAAAAGAAGGGCACAACATAATTTTAAATGGTAGAACTGAAAGTAAGTTGATTGAAACAGAAAAAATGTTAGAACAATTCAATGTTAAAACTATGATAGAAGTAGGGGATATTTCAAATTCTAAATTCGTCGAATCAATGATCTCTGATATAATTGCAGAGCATAAACTCCTTCATGTACTAATTAATAATGCCGCCATTGGTGGTGCTGGGGCCTTTCTTCTCGATGTAACGGAAGAGAAAATGCAAGAAATAATGAATATAAATTTTAAGGGAACATGGTTGGTATCGAAGTATGCTGGCAAAGCTATGAGAAA
>JAEOTW010000344.1 GCA_016839655.1 Promethearchaeota archaeon
AATTTTTGAAATATTATCTATTTAATCAATAACTAATTATTTGATAATGTTTAAATATGAAAATCATTTTAATTAAATTAGATATGACTAAATTATCAATTTTTATAATTAAAAATTCTTATATAATACTATTTTAAAATGAAAATTTAAACAAAATTATTGAAATATATGTTTAAATAATTCGATTTTATAATTTAGTAATCATACATAAAAGAAGATCTAAAAATGGAAAGCATAATTTTAGGATTATTATTAAGTTTAATTGCGGGATTATCAACTACTATTGGAAGTTTCCTTGCTTTTTTTATGAAAAAACCTAGTCCCAAATTTATCTCATTTATAATGGGATTTTCTGCAGGAGTGATGATCCTAATTTCTTTCGTCGAACTTCTTCAAAATAGTATTCATGAGATAGGGTTAATATTTGGAGATGATATAGGCTTACTATTAGGTTTATCATTTTTCTTTCTTGGAATGATAATTATGTTTTTAATTGATATTTTAGTTTCTCATGAATATGAATATGAGGATTCTATTGAAGTATTGATTAATAATCATGGAAAAAGTAAACCTCATCTTCATCATGGGCATAGACAAAGACATGGTCATCACCATCATGGTGAGAAAAAAAATAATAAATTAGCAAAAACATCCATCTTTATAATCTTTGGAGTGTTTATTCATAATTTCCCCGAGGGTATGGCAACATTTATAGGAACGTTAACTCAGGTTGAACTAGGAATTTTATTAACTATCGCCATTGCCTTACACAATATACCAGAAGGTATCGCTGTTGCAATTCCAATATATGCATATACGCAAGACAAGAAAAAAGCATTTAAATGGTCGTTTATATCAGGAATGAGCGAACCCTTAGGAGCCTTATTAACTTGGCTTTTTCTGTTTCCTTTCATAAATGATTTTGTTTTAAATGCGATGTTGGGAGCAGTTGGGGGAATCATGGTGTACATATCATTGGATGAACTCTTGCCAATATCTCGATCATTAGCAAAAGAACATTATTCTATAATAGGAATCATTACCGGGATGTTTATTATGGCAGTTAGTTTGATATTATTATAAAAACTCTTGAAGAATTAATAATCAAATTCAAAATTACCAACCTTTATCTTTTGGGTTATTTTTTCTCCTGGTCTTTTTTTACAGACTTCAATTAAATTTAATACATTATAGCCTCTCTTCTTCAAAAATGGGATACTACGAAAATTATTCGGATGTACCCAATTATAGACGATATCACTGCCTTTCTCTTCAGCAACTATTTCAGCTTTCTCATATAATGCAGAAGCAACTCCCTTTCTCCTTTCTTCAGGAGTAACATAAAGAGCTTCAGACCAGACAATGTCATCTTGTATTTTGCAAACATGAAATCCTATTATAATACCCTCGGAACCGTCTGCAATAAAAATAGGGTAATTTTTCTCTTGGTAAAATTCTAATTCCTCCTCAGCAGCCTTTAAATCAATTTCTCTTTCGCTACCTTTCAAGTCTGCTAATGCGATTCTATATTGACTAATCAACTTAGTTAATTGAGATTTATCACCTGAATTATATCTTCTAATCTTCATTGAATTTACCTTTTTACTTAATACAATTACTATAATAGTACTTGAAAAAGAAAAAGAAGGAAAAAGTTAAAAAAATTAGTCTTTTTTTCTTAAAATTGAACTTAGTTCAGTTTTAAGTAAGTCTCGTATTGCTACGCGAATTACTTCTGAACGATTGGGATACAGGTTCATGTTAACTAATTCCTCTATACCGGTAAGATATGCTTCTGGAATATGACAGGTTATTAGTTTCATTTTTCTTTACAAAACCCCTTTTGATATTCAAAACTTATAGTTTTTGTTATATTTTACACACTTCACCAAGATAATATATCGGTGTAATACTACGATAATATAAGTAAAATATATCACTTCTAATGGAATATCTTCGTGAAATGGGATAAAACAGAATTATTTTAATATATTAATTTTTTAAATTTTTTATAGATTAACTTCACAATGCAAATGTTGAGGGAGTAAAATTTCTAAAATGTCAATTTTTTCATTATCAAGCATTTTTTTATAATCAGAGTAAACTTGAACATTAGTACCAAGATTAAATTTCTCAATTTTCTCTCTTACGCGTCTTTTTTTAATATCACATAAACAAGTAATTTCAATATCATCTCGATCAAGATATCCTAGAATATTTAAATCAAAAATTACCCCACATCCAATTATTCCTACTTTAAATTTTTTCAAAATAAATCACATGTTATTTAATTAAATGAACCTAATTTCTTAAGAATACAAAATTAAAAATATAAATAAAAAAAAAAAGATTTAGTAAAATATTACTCAGACAGATTCTTATTTTCTGAAGTATTTTTTTTAAATTTTAGTTTACCAGAAGGATATAAATTTGTAATTTCATGAGGAGTTGTATCATATCCATTTTTTTCCATAATTTCATAGAGTTTTTTTGCATTTTCTTCAACATCTAATTCCATAACTTCCCCAGCGAGAAGAATGTAGGAAAATGCCGTTAAAAAGGGAATACCAAAAAACATTACTACCGTTATAAGAAATCCAAATAAGATACCAAAAAAATCTGCTCCCTCGCCAAAAAATCCAGAAAAATCTACTTGTCCTAGAAATGAGAGAAATGTGAGTATTGCAGAAAGTCCTGCAATACCCTTAATAATAGACTGTGCCCAGATACTTATTGGTTCAATATCTCCAGGTTGACGATATTTTTTGTTTTCCCGATAATAGGCGATTCCAGCATCATCTAGTAAGTAATTCCCAGAAATAAAAAAGGAGAATAAGATAAATGACATTATCATTGGTAAAATACAAAACATCATATAACCCATCATGAAATTGAAAAATTCTGTGGATCCAAATACCTCAAAAGTTGTAGGATAGTCTAAAAAACCAGTTAAAGCATCATAAGCATAAAAACCTACAGCTATAGAGAGGAGTAATGGTAATATTAGCCTTTTGAGCTGAATGATAAGACCAACTTCCTTTCTACCGCTCAAATCCAATACAATTATATCATGATTATACCCTTTAGAAATTTTAAAGAATAAATCCCTGAGTTTAACGAAAATAAATGCAAATTGAGGGGCAAATCGATTGTAGAGAGCAGCAGTCAGTGGTAACGTCCCATACCATACAATTGAAACGATAATAAATGCCATTGTTATATTCGTCATGTTTGAGCCTAGTATAAGTGTATTATTCATTACATTCATTAGCATTAAAAACATGAAAAATGTTAGACTCATTAGGGCTATTGCTAAAACATTAACAACAACTGTTAGTTTATGTTCTCCAAAAGCTTTACGCCTATATTGTAGTCTTTTTCCTCTTAGAATGATGATAATAACACCAGCAACTAATAATACTGCCAAAAAAACAAATAAAGGTAAACCTAATGGAAATAAGGGAGATAACCATATTCCCAATGGTTTTTGAGTAGACAGCACAATAACCCTATCATCTCCAGACAATGAAAAGTCTTTCTTACCATCTCCATCGATGTCTCCTATTGTAATTACGTAATCGCCACCAAATTCCGTGTTTATAAGTGCAAATTCCCGCCAATTAACGGAACTTATAATTTTATAACGATTTACGTCTGAAAATCCTATAAAAGGTCGATGACGTGTGTAATAAACTAGATCATCAATTGAATCCCCATCAAAATCCTCCTCTAAAACAAAAATGTCAAAATAATCCCTTAGGTGAGTTTCATTTAACCTTAATTCATGTGATGCAAGCTCTAAAGAATAGATCTGTACTAATCTGTCATCATCTCCTCCATGATCTCCGACTCTCATCTTAAATAAGAAATGACATACACCGTCTCCTTCAGCGCTGTGAATTTCGGTTAATTCACAATTATAATTTTCAATACCTAATTGAATTTTATATAATTCCCCACCATCAAAACCATTTAAAAGTGTAATATTTCCATCCCATGTTTCAATTAAAATTTCTGGGATATTGTCTAAGTTTAAGTCTTCAATGATTTCATAGTCATTAATCGTTCCACCAAAATCGATATTGTAAATTTCATTTAACATATTAGTTGAGCTAAGATTATATAAAATCATGGAATCTGTTTCTAGAAATAGTAAATGAGATTGATCTACGTGAGGAAATAATTCAAAAGAAGGTAAGGTCGTTTCAGCATGAATACCTCCATACCATACATCATAAATACTTCTCTCTTTTGTTCCATTGATAAAATATGTATTAATACTGCAATTATAATCCGTCCATGTGCGATTTCCATCAATTTGCTTAATTCCCTCTCCTTCTAATAAGATAAGATCCTCTTGTGAATCGGTCAAATCATTAAAACTTATCAAATCTTGTACAATATAATTAGTGAAATTCATTCCATCTCCAGTTATGATAGAAATGTCAGTACCATCAAATCCATCAATAAGTTGATTCGTGTAGTTATTTCTTATTATATCAGGTTCGTAATGGCTATTGGATATGCTCCAATTAGGCCGAACGGCAGCTTTACTAACAAAATAGTCTCTATTCCCATCTCCATCAACATCCATTATTGGAAACACTTTTTTCACGGGACCATCATATTCCTTCGCCCATAAAAGAACCCCAGTATCTCCTTCTAAACAATAAACCCCACCATATTGTACTGTAGCATAGCGTTCTGGTCGATCTGTTCCTCGTATATCAAGGTAAGCAATGATTTCATTAACACCATTTCCATTTATATCTTCAGTTTCAAAAATATAAGCTTCAGAAGGATACGTATCTCTAATGTCTTCCCATGCCCATCCTGCGTGAAGTTCCATTTGAGTGACAAAAACCATCCCCAAAACGCCAAAAATTAAGAATGAGACTGCCATTAACACTAGATTTATTGGACGCGAATCTTGTTCTCTGTTTCTTTTTAACTTCATAAAAATCAATTTTTTAATATATTCTTATAACATCAGAATAGATTTTAAATTATAAAATCTTTAAGATAAAAGTTATATAAATAATTTTATTATTTGAAAAAGAATATACTTAGAAACAATTTAAATAAGAAAAAAAAATATTATTAAATGGGGTGCTTTAGAGTTAGATTTTACACTATCACGCCTGGTGAAACATTAATTTCTTATTTCTAAAGCGCTCCGCCTTTAAATATTTTAATTGCTATTAATTTTCACTAATATCAATATTTTTTGCTGGCTTTTTACTCATTGTGATTTTTAATAGGCCATAAGCCATCTTTGAAACTAAAGTTTCCGTATCAGCATCAATAGGCAAAGGAATGTCCATATCTACGTCAACAAATGTAAAACCTTTCCTGAAAAATGGTGGACAAAAGTCTTGAGTAGATTCTTTTTCTATCGGTTCTTCCTTTAAATGGTCTATTTCGGGAATCTTTGGTTTGTCTGCTTTAATGTTTATGTGTTTATTAATCAATGATACTTTAACATCCTCTTTTGTCCGACCTGCTAAAGGAACCGTAATCAAATAAGAATCTCCTAATTCCTCAACATTAAAAGGAATATGACTTCCTAGAAATCCATGCATGAAATGCTTAGCCATATGTTTCATTTTGGCAATGTCCTGGGGGCTAAAGTTAAAACAACCAGCAAATCCTTTAAAACCATGTCCATGATGTTTTTCATTACACATTAGATTTTCCTCCTTGCTTTTTTTTTAATTTGTATTGGAAAAAGTTAAAAACGTTCATATTCATCATCATCTACTATCGGGATTGATTTAGTGTTTTCGTCTCTTTGTTTCTTTAAATTCTTCAAGAGATCCTCATATGTTTTTATTTCATTATTAAGCTCCTCAAGTCTAGCTTCAATTCTCTCTTTGCTAAACTTTAAATCCAGAACAATTTTCTCAATTCTATTAATATTTTTTAATGAGAAGTCTCCGTGATCTATTTCTCTATGACTTGTTCCACAGTGATATGGGAAACAGGACATCGCACCTCTTATACCTTTTTCTTGGGGTAACCAGGCATTTACTATTGTGCGAATGTAATCTCCAAGTGTATTCAAACTTGTTTCGAAATTGTCTTTTAAGACTTCTTTTAATCTTTCAATACCTTGACTTGTAATTCTGTAAATCTTTTTCTGGCGATTGTTTTCATCAATATACTCCTCGGTTTCAACGAATCCTTTTTCGTCTAGTCTATTTAATAAAGGATATATGGTACCTGGAGAAGCTCTCCACATAGGTTTAAACTTTTCATTAATTTCTTGACTGATTTCATATCCAGAAATCCCTTCTCGATTCCTTATTATTGAAAGTACAAGAATATCTAGCCCAGAAAAGGGTCCACCATGATGACCACTAAATCTTTTTCCAAAAAACATTTTTAACCTCTCCAATATTCAATTTTCGATATATCAAAAAATGAATATGAAATACAATATTCTTGTATCCTTTTATAATATATCCTAAATCGAACATCAAGTAAAATAAGGAAAAACACTTATATAAATGTTTTGGGTGAAAATTATTTTCTTAAATCTATCTCATTAAAAGCTTTAATATTTTGATTTCCAATTTTTATTCTCAAAATATTAATAGCTAATTCTTAAATTTTCACTATTATAATGCCAATTGAAGGAATTGATGTTGATAGATGCAACTTCTGCCAATCATGTGTTAATGAATGTCCATTAGGAAACTTTAGTCTTCTTAAAGGAGAAAGGCAAATAACTTTTGATTCTTCTCAAGATTGCATTTTATGCGGACACTGTATTGCTGTATGCCCAGAAAAAGCAATAAAACATTCAGATATGAATGGTAGTGTTGTTGAGTTTGAAGAAACAATGCCTTCTATCTCTATTGCAGAGCTGAATAGATTGATGGTTTCAAAAAGATCAGTTAGACAATATAAAGATAAGAAAGTACCAAAAGAAATAATTGAACAAATCATTAATTGTATGAGTTTTGCTCCTGTTGCTATGAATAAGCATACTTTAAAATGTTTAGTGATTTCAGATTATAAAAAAATCGATAAGTTTATTGAATCTATTATCGAATCAATAGAAGATGTTGAAGAAAAAGAGATTTATAAGAAAAAGAGGGAAAAGGGAAAAGATCCCTTTTTTTATAATGCCCCTCATCTTTTAATACTTCATTCAGATAATGATTGGGATAGTACAAATGCAACTATTGCCATAACATATGGAATGTTATTTGCTGAAACTTTAGGAATAGGTTCTTGCTGGATTGGGGGCGTTCAGATGTATCTTAATGAAAACAAAGAATTAAAAGAAAGAATATTAGATATTAAGGATAAAATTTTTAGCTTTATGATATTTGGGTATCCTAATGTGAAATATTATTGCGCTCCACCACGTCCTCCTATCAATACAACCTTTATTTCTTGAAAAGTTCTTTCTTTTGTTGAATTGTTGCGTAAAATGTAGAGAAAAAGAACTTTTAAATAACTGAATAATTATTATTCAGTTTAAAAACAAAAATCTTAATACGATGTTAGCTCAATTATCTGGATTTGAAATTTTTTATGGGGCTTTTACTTTTGCTTCTGTTATTATTTCAACTATTTTAGGGTTGCTTATTGCGTTAAAATATAGAAAATACAGACAATTTGACTTACTGTTAGTTGGAACTACATGGATTTTGTTAGCAAGCCCATATTGGTCAGACGCTATACAATTTATAACAGTCATTATATTCAGTACAGAAATTAGTACTCCTTTGTATTTTTTCTTAGCAAATGCGTTCATTGCTCCTATGCATATTACCTGGATTTATATATTAACAAATTACCTTTATAAGAGACACCAAAAGAAGCTTACTGCGCTTTTTGGAATTGAAGCGATAATATTTGAACTTATATTTCTAATCATCTTCTTTATAAATCCACTTTTAATTGGTGATCAAATAAGTACTTTTGTTGTAGAATGGGCAATCTGGATTCAGATTTATTTATTGATATCAATTGTTCTATTCCTGATTACGGGCTTTCTATTTGCGAGGGCAAGTCTGAAAACAGAAGATCCTGAGATAAAATTAAAAGGCAAATTTTTAATCTTTGCTTTTCTAACCTTTACGATAGGAACAATTATTGATGTAATAGGGGCGGGAAGTTCTATTGAATTATTAATTTTTCTTGCACGAACCTTTGTAATCGTTAGTTCAATTTGTTTTTATATAGGATTTACTTTGCCAAAGTTCGTTAAAGATAGATTCATAAAATAAGGAATTATTTTTTTTATTTTTCTTTTTGACCAAATCATCCAAACATGATACTAGGATATTACAGTAATATTATTAGAGTATGCTATTTAAACCGTGAAACTAAGCTTTCACGAAGAATTCATATCTATATTTTATACAAAATTGATAATAACTTTTAAAAATAAGAAATGTTAATTTCTTCTCAAAAAAATTCAATTTATAACTTATGCAAAAGAAATATATTTATGTAATTGTCTTAGTTGTTGTAATTTTAGGAGCTTCAATTACAGGGGTCCTTCTCTTTTTTCTATTAAGTGAAGATCAGAGTTACTTTATAGTAGAAATTCACGATCCTAACGAGGCATTCCAAGGTACAACTCTTTTCGCAGATTTAAGCAATGATCAAGCTCCGAGGATTGTAGAGGTAGACATGGAAGGAAATATAGTCTGGGAATACATGTTACCTGAGTATTTAAAAACCTTTACAAATCCAGGTTTTGATGTTGAGCTTTTACCAAATAATAATATATTATTTGTAGCACCTCAAAATGGAATCTATGAAATCAATAGAGCTGGTACTATTGTGTGGTCACATATGGATGATAAACTATCTCATGATGCTGATCGATTGCCTACGGGGAATATTATATATATTTGGGGAGGAAATGATACACATGATGATCTACAGGTAAAAGAGGTGAATTCACTCCATACTATTGTTTGGTCCTGGAAAGCAAAGGACTATTACTTTTTTGATCCATATAAGAATATTTCAATGCAGGGTTGGACTCATGCAAACGCAGTAACTAGATTCCAAAATGGAAATACAATGATCAATCTTAGGAATTTCAACTTAACGGTTATTGTAAATTCAACAGGTCATATCGTCAGGGAACTAAATTGGACAACTTTAGGAGATGATCCACATGAACCTGAAATCCAACCTAATGGTAATATTTTAATTGCATTACAGTGGACAGCTCCCAATCAAGTAGTTGAAATAAAAAATTCAATTTCAAATGTTGTATGGGATTATCACAGGGATAACTTGACCTTTGCTAGAGATGCTGATAGATTACCAAATAACAATACTTTAATTGTAGCAGTAGTAAGAAGAAGTCCTAAAATTTTTGAAGTTAATCCAGACGGTGATATCGTATGGCAACTTGCTGTAAGAGGTAAATATCTTTCCGCATTAAGTCCGGGTTGGTTCTACAAAGTAGAGAGAATTTAAAATTTTGGAAATATAAATTAAACTTCCCCAAAATAAGAATAGAAGATATAAATAAGAAAAGCGATTAGCGAAATCAAAAAGATCCATAAACTAAATAAAGCGAAAAATTCGCCAATGAAATTTGTAGTTAAATTCGTTCCTCCAAAGAGAAGAATAATTAAGGTTGAAGTTATTGCGGCTATTATAAATTGAGTAAGAAAAGCTTTTATTATCTTAGAATCTCCTTTGAATTTCTTGTCTTTTATAATATCACTTAAAATTATGAAGATTTGTAGGGTTGGGAAAAACATTAAAGCATAGGGGATTAAAGAGAGAATATTTGAAAAGAAAATAAGCCATATAAATCCCATGTTGAGATTTATAATACTTAAAATTAGACTTATTATGCCATAAAAGATGATAATTACCCATAAACTTAAAAGAATTTTGCTTAATCCCTTTGCATTCCTTGCCAGAAATGATTTAGAATTCTGATTAGTTTCCGCCATATAAGAAAAATAATAAATCACATATTTATAATTATCTTGATAATTCTTTAAAGGAGCATTTTGTTTTATATTAGTGATGGGTAATAAAAAGAAATTGCATAACATTAAAGGGATTTTAACAGATATCGATGGTACTCTTTATTTCAGAGGAGAAACAATTACTAATGCTGTTGGAACTGTTTCTAAACTTCGAGAAGCAGGTATTAAACTTCTTTTTCTTACAAATACTGATAGTAAATCTCCAACTACTGTAATAAATACCTTACAAGAATATGGTTTTACAATAAATAAGGATGAAATTTTCACTCCTATTATTGCGTTGAAAGAATTTTTACATAAACACCCAAATAAAAAATCATATTTTATTACTACAAAAGAAGTTGCTGAAGAACTTCAAGAATTTCAACAAGTTAAAAATTCTGAAATACCTGACTTTGTAATAATAGGAGATTTTCATGATGATTGGGATATCAATCGTTTAAATTTGGCATTTCAATATATCCTTAAAGGAGCGAAACTACTTGGAACTCAAGGAAATCTCTATTATCTTGACCAAAACGGAGACCCAGTCATAGACACGGGCTCTTTTGTATATATGATTGCTAATGCTGCTAAAGTCACTCCAATAATATTTGGAAAACCTTCAAAAGAGTATTTTCTACAAGCTTTAGAAAAATTAGAGCTTGAGACTAGTGAAGTGGTCGTTATTGGTGATGATCTTGAATCTGATATACAAGGAGCGATTAACGCAGGAATTAAGGGAATATTAGTTAAAACTGGAAAAGGACAATTTGTAAATTCAACAAAGTTGAGGTTTAAACCACATTTAATTCTTAATTCATTTAGTTCATTGAAAGAAGTAATTGAATTTAGATAACCTTAACTGATATGAACCTACACTTTTAGAATCAAAATTCTTTAATCGAACTAACATATTCAATTTTGAATTAAATTATATCAAAGATAAAGAGACCGATTTTTATTTTTCTATTTCTTATCAGAGTAGTACTTATTAACAGAAAGATTTATATATTCTATTTCGCGTATTCCTCATAAAAATTAATCTAAAAATAAAACGGATGTTTAATCCATGGCGTTAAAAGAATATTTCGTGAAAGATCTAATAATAGACGACGAATATGGGATAATTAATTCAAATGCATCCATTCAAGATGCAGCAAAAAAAATGAAAGAGTTAGGAGTTCCAGATTTAGTTGTCGTTGATGGAGAAAATCAAGACGTTCTAGGAGTAATTGCTGATTTCGATATTGTACAAAACACTGTTGCAGAAGGTAAAGATGTAAAAACTGAAAAAGTTATTAGTACAATGTATAAAATAAAACCAGTAAACTTGGATACACCTGTTACTGACGCATTCAAAAGAATGCAAGAACTCAATGTAAATGTAGTACCTGTGGTTGATAATAAAAAGTTGATTGGTGTTTGTTCCATTCATGACTGTTGGAGTTTTATTCCTGACCAAACTTTTGATGAGATAGGACTAATTCCTGTAAGAAATACAAAAGTTGCAGAATTCTGGTTTGCCAGTATTTGTGCCATTATAGCCTTTACTTTTGGTATACTTTTACCATTAGCCGGTATATTTGGCTTTTTTACAGGAAATTATAGTAATCTTATGAGTTTACTAGGAATGGGACCAATGGTCGAAGACCCTATATTAATTTTCACTCTGTTTGATGTCCGAGGCGTCGGAGTTATGCAACCCTTTTTGAATTTAAATGATCCTATATGGATTACTATCGAGGTATTCAGTATTTTACTGTTGCTTTCCGGCATAGTAGGTTTATTTTCAATAATCTATACAAGTTTTTCTGATACAAGAAATTTGCAAACAAGTTGGATTTTGAAAAAACTAGTACCTGGTATAGCAGTTTTCTTTATGGTTTTTGAATGGATTTTATTTGGTATTGCTTTTGCACTCGAGACTCCACAACCCCTTATTTCTATCGATCCGATTGGATTAACTTTGTCTATTATCTCAATGGTGTTAGTACTTTTGGCAATCAATAGGGACTATATTTTCCGAGGAATAGAAGAACCACAAGCTAAAGCTAGTGAGGTGTTAAAATAAAGAATGCCGCGTGGTGGCGGTGGCGGATTTCGTGGTGGCGGAGGCTTTCGAGGAGGCGGTTTTGGTGGTGGATTTCGAGGTGGTGGATTTAGAGGCAGTCCTGGCGGATTTAGAGCTCCTTATGGTGGAGGCGGAAGACCTTTCGGAAGAACTGGTGCCAATCGGGTAGTATCAAGATCTCCAAGAGGGCCGTATACACATAGGTATTATCGCCCCCATCGCATGTATTATAGACCCCATTGGTGGTATCATCGACCTTGGTATTGGAGATGGTGGTATTCACCTTGGTGGGCAGGTCACTATTATAGACCTTGGTATTATAGCCCCGCTTATATTGGAGGAGGGATAGGATTTGCAATTATCCTTGCGTTAGTAATTCTACCTGTTGCGGGAGTAGCATTCTGGTTTCCATTTACTAGTGCAGACGCGAGTGGTACTGTCAATTATCGTTCCACAGAGACTTTATATTTTAATGAATTCTGGTATGAATATGAATATGTAGAAGATGGACAAGATATTACATTCTCTGTCCAATCAACACCTAGCAATATCACATTTGCTCTTTGGAATCAACCTTTTGAGAATTTACCTACGACAACTAAATATATTGATGTTGTAAATTCAATATCTATTAACCCTGCATCATTTGATTACTGGACAGAATGGTTATTTCTAAGAGCGGGGTCTTCAATTGTCTACGATTATAATTCAAGTGATAACCTTGATTTCTTCATTGCAGATGCTTGGGATTTCTATAATTGGAATCAAGGAGGATCTCCAGTATTTCCAGTTAGCGTGTTAAATAACAATCAAGGGAGTGGAACATACATAGTTCCTACTACTCAAGACTATTATATTGTATGGTATAATGATAAAGGCTATACTATTGATGTAGATTACACTATAAATTATACAGCTGTAAATGTTCCTGATTTTAGTGTAACCCCTGAAAACTATGAAGATATTGACTTCATATCAACAGATTATACTGTAACAACCGCTGGAAATTGGTATTTCTTTGTCTATTTTGATCCGATGAATTCCCCCGAGGAATCTACAACAATCACTTTTGACGTTACTTATGATACCGGTGTGACTTATCAAGAGAGATGGCTTAGTGTACAATGGATCTTAATTATAGTTCTTGTTGTAGTTGTCATTATTTTAATAGCAGCTGTTGTAGCAAGACGAGGACAGAAAAAACTGAAGTTAAAAGCACCAACTACAACAGAACAAGCAAAGAAATCACCATACAAAATAACTCCATCAGAAACAGAGAAAAAGATTGTTAAGGAGGAAATTAAATGTACACGTTGCGAAGCAACATTAAAACCAGATTCAAAATTTTGTCCTAAATGTGGGGGTAAAATAGAAGGAAGACAAGTAGCTGTTCCTTCAATTACTACTCCAGCTACAGCAAAAACATGTTCATTATGTGGAAGTAAACTTGCTGGGACAGAAAAATTCTGTAAATGGTGTGGCACAAAAATAGAACAATAATTAATTATTCTTTTTTTTTTTAATTTTATTCATTAACACAAGAAATCTTTTATTCAACTTCTTGAGGAGCAGCTTTTTCTGCGTCATGATTCTTTACAGAACTATAACTACCTTTTACTTCATTAAGATCAACAGTTACAACTGTATGACCTAAATGCTGCTTTTCAAACCGTTTAATTTCTACTTGGTTAACGGGATTACCTGCATGAATTACTATATAAGATCGGCATTTTATACACGCACGACATCGAACACTCATGATTGTAATCCTTATTATATTATTATTTAATTAATCCATACTTAGGTGTCAATTAATTAAAAAATTATAAAATATTTCAAATTTATGGTTTTAAATTAAAAATGTTGTATTAGCACGAACTGAAATTTTTAACATGCCTTTAAATAATCTAAAATGAACGATTTACTTTTTAGTTTAATTAGATTATATTTCCATCAAGTTGGGGATTGTTGAATCGAATAACTCTTTCAATTTCTTTGTATTCAATTTAAAACTATGTGTTTTTAGACCATTGATATTAATTTCTGGATTAGAACTGAGAACACCTATTTTTTTAATTTCAATATCAAATTTTTTTGAAATTTTTATAATAGTATTGTAATCATCTGGACTAGTTTCTATGATAAATCTTCCAACTGATTCGCTAAATAAAAATTCGTCATCTCTAACCTTTTTGCTATTCAAGTTTGAAAAATTTAAATCAGCCCCCAACATGTTTTTAAAGCACATTTCAGCAACACTGATTAGAATGCCACCTTTATTGATATCATGATTTGCTTTCACAAGATTTTTCTTATATAATTCGAAAAGAAAATCCCATGTAGCTTTAATTTTTGACTCATCAACCTTTGGGGGTATTCCCCCCTCAAGATTATAAATAACTGAATGGTACTCAGAACCTCCTAACTCTGCTTTAGTCTCTCCAATGAGAAAAATATCGTCTCCTGCCGTTTTAAATGGTAAAGTGATAATATTTTCTTCTCCCTCAATAAGACCTACAATCATCATCATAGGTGTTGCCTTAATAGCGATTTTTTTTACTTCATCTTCATTATAGAAAGAAACATTCCCTCCTACTATAGGAATTCGTATACTTCTACAGAAATTATTCATACCTTCAACAGCTTTAGAAAAATACCAAAATGATTCAGGAATTTCTGGGTTTCCAAAATTACAACAGTTTACCATTGCCATAGGTTTTGCACCATTTGCTATTACGTTCGCACATTCTTCAGCTAATCCCGCTTTAGCTCCTTCAAAAGGATCCAAAAAACAATGCTTTGAATTTATGCCTACACTAGCAGCAATAAATTTATTTGTACCAATTATTCTTAGAACTCCTGAATCTCCTTCTCCACACTTTACTACTGATCTAACTCCAACTTCATGATCATATTGCCGATAAATCCATTCTTTGCTGCAAATATTTTCAGACGCTATTAATTTATAGATAATTTCATCCAATCCTATTGTAGGTAATGGTGTTTTTTGAGCTAATAATTCATCTAGGTATCTTGGTCGTTTTTCTTGTCGTTTAAATGTTGGGGATTCAGAAAGGGCTTTTGTAGGGATATTTACAACTAAATTTTTTCCATCATAAACATTGAGAACTTTTGAATCATCCGTTCTTCCAATTACAGCAAAAGCCATTTCATATTTTCTAAAGACGTCAAGAACAGTTTCTAAGCCCTCTGGTTTTACAATGAATGCCATCCTTTCCTGTGATTCAGAAAGCATAATTTCATAAGAGTTCATTCCTGGTTCTCTTGTAAATACTTTTCTTAAATCTATATTTCCTCCTGTATTTCCATCTCCAGTTAATTCACTTGTTGCACATGTTAATCCCCCTCCTCCAAGATCCTTTAAACCTCTAACATATCCAGTTTTCACAGCTTCTAGAGTAGCTTCAATGATTAACTTTTTAGTGAAGGGATCACCAATTTGAACTGCGGGTCTATCCTCTTCCGACATCTCTGTTAAAGTACGAGAAGCAAATGTTACTCCATGAATTCCATCTCTACCAGTAGAACCTCCCATAAGAATTACATAATCCCCAGGATTATATGCTCTACTTGGGGCATGTTTAAAATCTTCAATTGTCCCCAAACCTATACAAGCTACATTAACTAAGCAGTTACTTTCAAAACTATCATCAAATTCAACCTCGCCACCAATCGTAGGAATTCCAGTGCAATTGCCATAATCAGCAAT
>JAEOTW010000060.1 GCA_016839655.1 Promethearchaeota archaeon
AAAAGTCTTCTCAATATAATCAATAACTTTTTGAGCTTCGATTTTACTGACATCAAAATCTTGAATAGTTTCTTCAATCCTTTCTTTTGCTTTCTCTACTAGTCCGTCCCTTATTTCCTTAATTAAAACATCGATAGAGCCCTTATAAGATAAAACTTCATTAGCTTTCTGTTCCAAGTTTTGGAGCAGGCTTTTTTCATTTTCTATACTCGAAGATTTACTGGTTTCAATAGTGTTTTTCATAGGTTGGGTGGATTCCATATGATCTGTACTGCTTATAAGGTCTTGTTCTTGTTGTATTTGCTCTTCTTGCGGTTCTTCCTCAATACATGATGGACAAGTACCATTATACATATGTACTTCGCCTATCCAGGTTTCAGTATTGTATACTTTTTTACACTTTTCACAATGATAATACTTTACCATAGATAACTCATACCTTATTTCATAATGAACTGTATTATGACTTTATTAGGAGAATTAAATTTACAACTGTTTAATAAATAGGTTAATTTTCTATATATACATTTATTATTGAATGGTCTATTCAGATTCTTAAAATGGAAATTTTAAGAACATAATAAAATTAGTGAAAAATTTGATTAAAACCAACCCTAAAGAATACAAACTGCGAACTGTTACGATTTTACAGATCTCAATTGCTTTGATAATTTCCTTGATATTTCAATTTATAATCCCTTATTCATGGCAACCCTTAGACACTTTCCTTTATGGAATTCAGCAACATGGTGATCCTGGAACAAATCTGGTAATTTTCACTTTAAGTCAGTGGTATTTTTCACTTTCATTAGCATGGTTTATTTACCGAGACAACCCATACATAAACAATTTCCTAATTTACTCAATTGTGCCTCTTGGAATAATATTTTTCTATGAATTCTTTTTCTTATTCCTTTATTATGATTATATTCATATATTTCCGGTTATAATAAGCTTTTACTTGATATGGAAAAAGAGAAATACATTATCACAAAAATATGCATTTTATATTATCACTATTAATATCTCTTGGTTATTATTGGTATATTTCTTGAATTTGGCTTATTATAATGAGGATTTAATGATTTATGTAAGAAATGTTATCATCTATTTAGCATTATGGATTTTATTATCTTTTCTTTTTAAGTCAAAAAAAGAGAATGAAAAAAATGTTAATTAATTTCTGTTTGGCAATATGGGCAGATATCTGTATTAATGTCAATTTCTTCTCCACATGCGAAACACACTGTTTTGTTATCACCATATAAGATCTTTTCTTCGTTTCTTTTATGATCTTTGGTCTCTGGCGTAAACATTTTTTTATCAGACATGATTATAACATGAATTAGAGTTTTATTTATTTAAATAGATAATGATTAAATTTAATAAAAAAATGGAGTCCGATATTTAAGATATGGTTAGCATAGCAAAATTTAAGAGTTTAAAATTATTTATATTATCATACAAAATAATAAGATCGAGTAGATTAGAAGAAAATGCCTGGTTCACATGGTTCATTAACAAAAGCAGGAAAGGTTAAGATGCAGACTCCGAAAATTGAGAGAACGGGAGTGAATGCTCAGAAGAAAAAGCCTCCAAGAGTAAGATTTCGTGAATTATATGTAGAACGAATAATAAAAAGTCGGTTTGGAGGTCAACAGGATAGTCTAGGAGCAAAAAGAGCTCAATTTAAACGAAGATAATAAAATTATCCTATTTTAATCAACTACTCCTATAGTTTGAAGTTGGTTCTTTAACTTTTGACTTTGCTTTAAGTAAAACTGAGATTTTTCACGATTCAGTTCTAATGATAGATAGTAATCACTCATTAGTAAATTCCATCTCACTGCTCTTTTCATATTACTAATTTCCTTTAATCTTATTTGAGACTCCAGATTTTTCAAGAGGGTATAAGCTTTTCTCCCATCCTTCTTATAATGAATATAAAATTCAGAAAGCTCTAGAAGTAAATCAGTTAAAGGTTTAACAATCACTTCATTATTAAAATCTAGATCTACATTGTCTACTCCTCCTTTGAGATATTTTTGAGTAAGGGATAAGTTCCCGTGGGTTTTATAAAATGTACCACGAAGGAGAAAGTATTTTAATTTAACTTTCAACTCATCATTTCCAATAAGAAATGCGTTCTTAAAGTAGAGTTTAGATTCTTCAATATTATTTTGTTCTAAGAAAATTAACCCAATATAAATATTGGCTAAACCTAATAGACGTTCTTTATTTAGGGCAATTTCTTCTCGTTCCAGAAAATTAATAATTATATTAAAATGAGTAGAAGCTTTTTCAAAATGTTTTCTCTTATAATAAATTACACCTAGTTTATAATGGATTTTTATAATCAAATCTACAGGGATTTCTCCAGATTTTGCTACACCTAACGCATTCTGCAAATAATTAAGAGCTGTATCATCATGGTTTAAAATTGATGCAATCTTTGCTAGTTTCAATAGGATTGAAATAACTACTTTCCTTTGCTGATTTTTATTGAATACTATTAGTAATTCGTTTAGAAGTTTAGCCGCTTCTTCAAACCTGTAATTTTTTATTAATTCATCTGTTTCCTTGTATTGATTTATGGACTCCATTACCTCAAAATTAGTAGGAGGGTTATTAAATAAATCAAGATCAATAGAAAACAACTCTTTTGTTATTGAACTTTCATAATTTAAAGCAGAAAACGGAAAGTTATTTTGATCCTCTACGAAATTATGGAGATTATATAAAAGTTCTTTTTCTGGGCGAAATTGAATAAATTCAGTTAAGTTGAGTTCTCTTTTTTTTAAAATTTCTATTAGAGAATTTAATATTTGTCGTGAGAATTTAACCCATTTTTCTACTATCTCCTCAAGCTTAAATCCTAAATCCTCATTAAATAATTCAGAGAGGATATAAGGAGTATAACTATCGAAAAAGCTTCTGAGATAAAATTTATTATATTCTATATCTTTAAAATACGTGAAATAACCCTTCTCTAAAATAAAGAACTCATCATAGTCTCCATCATTTGAAAATAGTAAGGTTTCAGAGGTTCTAAGTTTTGGAATTCCATATTTCAAATCCCAAGGAGTTTTAAAGCTTGGTTTTAATCCATTTTTTTGTAGAGATTCTATTAAATGGTTTAATCGTACATCAGAATAATCTTTTAATTTCTCCCTTTTATTCATCAATGAAATTCTTATACGATTCAACCATGTACTCTCATTTTCATTTTTTATGAGTTCTGGAATTAGTAAATTTAGTAAGTCCCCAAGTTGTTGCTTTTTTCCATCTAAGGGGAAATTATGTTCTAAAGTCAATGATAAAGCTAAATTTCTAAGAGCTTTCATAAGATAAAGGATTAAGACAAATTTATCTTGATTTAAGTTCCAAAATTGAAAGGCTACAGATAGACGGAACGTAGCTACTTCAAAAGGAATATTAATTCTTAAAGGTAAAGTTATAGGAAATTTAATTGTGAAAATTAAAATTTTTTTTTTTTTTATACTATATCGAAAATAGTTTTCAATTGTACCTTCAATTTTCCATCCATTCTTTTCTATAAATTCTCTTAAGTTAGTTATCTCATTTGAAGAAAAAGGATTGATTGACATAAATTATTCGTATTTAAGTAATTAGTGTTATCAGAGTCATATTATATACTTATATATCTAATAGTGATTGTAAATATTAAATTTTGTATCGACAATCAAATAAAGATTTTATAGTAGAATTTATTTGTAAAGATTGTATCTAAAAGAAGAAAAAAAGATTCTAAAATGGATATTACACAATTTAATAAAGAGTTAGCCAATAGGATAGCAACAGCTAAAAGATATGAAAAAAGTGGAGATGTTAAATTAGCTATAAAACTATGGCTAGAAATATCTGAGATGACAATTAGTCTATCGAAAAATCCTAAGTTAGATGCATCGTTTAGGAACATGCTTATGAATAGAACAAAGGGAATTTTTGAACACATAAGAATCTTAAAATCTGATCAATTAGAAGAAGAATTATACTTTGATAGTAGCGAACAGTCACCAGAAGTTTCAGAAAGAGAACCATTATCTGAAACATTTCATAGTAAGAGTGAAGATCATGATGTTGAAGAAGGTGACCAAGCAAAAGATTCAAGTTCAAATTCAGGGAGTAGTATGAAAATTATTGAAGACTCTGATCTTAAAGATCTTCCAAAAGGATTTAAAGAAATTGAAACCTCCGAAGATTTTGAAATACTAACCCCTCATGATAAAGATTTTGTAACAAAACAAATTGATAAAGCTTTAAATAGCGATTTTTATAAGAAACATGTACAAGAAGATCCAGAAGAAGGCTCAACTAAACAAGATCAAGTTGAATTTGAGCAATCTAAAGATGGAAAGAATAAAATATGCTTTGCTTGTGGGTATGATAAACTCTCAGTTAAAGATAAGGTTTGTACGAATTGTGGGACAAAATTGGATTAAAACTCCCTTTTCTAGGAAAAATTTTACACTAATTTTATAATAATATCAAAATAAGCTTCTTCTTTTCTTTCTGATGGGTGAATTTCTTTAACTTCACAAGATACTTCTGCTTTCAATTCTCTTTCAAGAATACCTTCAGTTATTCCACATATAATATAAATATGATAATCAAAATCTTGAGTATCTAATAAAAAGGGTGAATTTTTAAATCTAAATGTAGCACTTTTCCCTTTTGGGTCAATATCAACTATTGTAATTTTGATATCAGGTGAAAATGGGTCATATACAGGATAAAAACTCTTAAAACTTTCTAAGTGTACCCGAGAAATTGGATTATCTTTTAAACTTTTCATTTGTTTTAATATACTTGGACCAAAAGTAAATTTTATATCCTTCACAGCTTCCTTTCCGATTTTTTTTGCTAGACCTCCAGTGTCAGGAATGTATTTTTTAAATCGTGAAATTAAGGCTTTATAATATGAAATTGCTAATTCTAATGGGATATGACTCCTCTTAGTAGTAAAATATAATTTATAGGCTCCAATTTTCTTATTAAAAATCTGTTTTTTGGCTTCAAGCACAGCAACATATTTTGATACAGTATTCCTCGAAAATTTGGTGAAGTTAGCAATGTCTGAGGCTGTTACTCCTCCATTGTTCCTGGAGGAATAATTATTGGTCTTGCTTCGATAGGAATTGCAAGTCATATTATCAAAAAAAGAAAAATAAGATAATATAAATAGTTAAATTCTCCTTAATGAGGATAAAATTTTTTCTTTTCTTTTGAGTTCTTTATTTTCTTGTATTTTTCAATTGCTTTGTCTCGCCAAACTGTATTCCATTTCTTAAATCCAGATTTTACAAATTTCTCTCGTTTAAAAAAATCATAAGTAACCCAGTTAAACAAAATAAAGTAGCGTTTGGCCCCACTTTTGGTAGTTAATTGTCTTGATCTCACTCCTATATCATTTCGTAGATGATTGATAAATTTTCCCTCTACAGCATCCTGTAATTTTCCCTCAACGATAGCATCTTCATAATTTATACCTTCTTCTATAAAGTAATTCCTTACTTTATCAAAAATATTGCCCCTGCAAAGTTCTACTTTTTCAATTTGATGTTGGAAATTTAATTCTTTTAATCCCTCCCGTACAAGTTCAACAGCAACTTCCAAAGGTTTCTTGTTTTCCCAGTTTTCACCTTGAAAAAGCTCGACAGGTAATGTCTTAAAAATTAATTCTCCGGTCTCTTTTCTTAGGAGTCCAATAAATGCATCTCCTACAATATCACCTGTACCTGCGTCATCAATTTCAATCGTCATTCTTTTTATTAAAACCTTATTTATTCTACTGATAATTGAGTAAATTAATTAAAAAATATCAAGTTTTATAAAATTAAATATAACAAAAAATTTTTTAGGTTTTTCTTATGATTATTGAACTCTTAATGATTGGAAATGAAATCCTTATAGGAAAGACACAAGATACAAATTCTAATTGGATGGCAAAAAGAATCACTAAACATGGACACCAAGTAAAAAGGATTACTACAATTGGGGATGAGGTAGATGTAATTTCAAAAACTTTACAAGATATTTTAAACCGTAAACCGAATTTAATCATAACTTCTGGTGGAATCGGACCGACCTTTGATGATTTAACATTGTTAGGCGTAGCAAATGGATTGAATAGGTGTTTGGAGCTAAATAAGAAAGCTTATAAGACTATTAAGAAGACTTATGAACGTGCTCATCATAAAGGTCTTTTAAAGCTTAAAAGTATGACAAAAGAAAGAGAAAAAATGGCTTATCTACCAAATGGTTCCAGTCCTTTACCGAATACTGTTGGTACTGCCCCAGGAGTCAGAATCAAAGAACGAGAAACAACTATTTTCATATTACCAGGAGTGCCTGCAGAAATAAAAGCTATGTTTAGAAATATAATAATTCCAATTTTAAAGGAAGAAAAAGGCAATTTCGTAGAAAAAGGATTCACATTTATGGGCATAGGAGAATCTCATATAGCTCCTTATATAACAGAATTAGGAGATAAATATCCTCAATTATGGATTAAAACTCATCCTCGAGTTGGTTTATCAGTCGAAGTGGAAGTTTCAATTACGGCTTTTAACGTCAAAAATGGAGAAGAGTTAGCTGAAAAAGTATTAGACGAAATTAGAAAGATTGTCCTTAAATTGAAGGGAAAAATTAAAGATTAGAAATATATTCAAGGAATCTAATTATTATTTTGTGTTTGAGAAAATAGGAATTATTATCAAAGATAATAAAGCACCTGAAGTTAGCCTAATGGAAATGAATTATATTTTAAGAGCTCTTGAAACTAAATCAGTTGGTACAATCGTATGTGAAAATGTTTTAGAAGCTAAAAAAAAAATACAAGAAAAATATGAAGAAATTTCTTTTATATATTTTATTTCCCCAATTCCCACTCTTGAGAAATCTACTTATGATTTCTTAGAAGTAATCACAAAAAATGAGAATTATAAACATATAAGATTTTTTGCACGCTTACGAAAAAGAGAAAAGGATAGTGAATACAAGGATAGTAAATACAAGTGGTATGATGATTTTATTAATTACATAAAATTATAACATCTCATTGGTACATTTTTTTACAGTTTAGATGCCACCTTGCAAGTGGTAATCTCAATAAGCTCTCACTATAAAGTGTTTCAGCTTATATCATAGACATCGTTAAATTTTTGTAATTTCAATGTTTTGAACATTCTCAGAAATTCTAACTAAACCCGGTTGAATCTTATCTATAGTTCCCACAATCCAATTAGTTATCTTATTACTAGTAAGCGTATTTGTGAAATCTTCTACTCTTGAAGGCTCAACAGCGATAAGCATACCTCCTGCAGTTTCATGGCATAAGCATTCATCAAAGGCATACCCTAACTCCTGCGATAATTCTCCGGAATATTTTATGGAGGGAACGATTTCTATTACAGCTGAGAGATCAGAATTCTGTAGCATTTCGGTAGCATGCCCCGCTAAGCCAAATCCAGTTATATCAGTTAACGCATGAATAAATGAAAAATCTTCATAGCTATGTATTGTTCTAACTACGTCCTGATTAGGAGTAGTCATGACTTTTATCGCAATGTCAATAGATTTTTGAAGTTCTTCACTTGAATAATTTTCCAACATTTCTGGAAAATCCTTAAGAATTCTATATGATGCCATAATTGCTTGCAATCCTATTGGTTTAGTTAAAACCAATTTGTCTCCTTCCTTTACACCTTGTTTTTGAATGATAGCATTTTTATGAACATACCCAGAAGCTTCACCCCCTATTAACGGCCACTCACTATATATCGTGTGTCCACCGACCACTTTAGAATTAATTTTTTTCTCCATAAAGTTTTTAATTCCTCGTAGAATTCCTTCGGCAACTTCCATGGGAGTTCTAGTACTTATTGCTAGAAACACAAGCATTCCAGATATCTCAGGGACATTCATAGCAAAAATATCATTAGTAACATTACAAGCAGCTATTTCGCCAGCAATTTCCGGTTCATCAATAATAGGTGTGAAAACGTCGATATTTTTAACAAGCACTAATTCGCTATTTGGAATTGGAATAATAGCAGCATCCTCAATATCTCCTTTTAATCCTGTTTTGGCTAATAGATCGTTTAAATCGTTCTGTCCGAGTTTACAGCTTCAACCGTGGATCTTTACATCTTTGGTCAATCTATAATCCGATTTTTTATTCATACACCTCAACTTTTTATGATAAACTATTATTTTTAAATTAAATCAGTTACTAGTCTAAATACGAACTGTCTATAAAAATTTTTGATAATATTTATCGATATTTTCGATGAAAAATTAGTATCCAAACTCCGCTGCAAGCCTCACATACTCTTTTATCTTGCGCTTATCGTAGGATGAACCAAGTTCCATAAAGATAGGTCTGCTATCTTTCGCTCCCATAAGAGTATAGCCGTGATCTCCCTCAAGGATTCCATAATAATCAGTTATAGGTACCATTTCTAGTGAAAGCTCAAGAGCCTCGATAAACGCATGAAGTTCATCTGGTTTGAAATTAAATGGACTGAAGTTAATGATGGAAAAAAATTCGGGAGGGAAAACATCTTTAACCTTATCTATTCGCCATCCCCCAAGAGAGGTGCCAGATTTTCCATAATAGAAAGTCGCGGGAAATATGTAGCCTTCGGGTGTCTTTACAAACATCCAAACATAGAATAAAGTATCATACTCGCCAAATTTAAGGCTTGGAACTAATGTCTTTAGTGATCCACCAAAAAGGTAATCAAGCTTTGTATCCTCAAAATTGAGGTCATTAAGACTCTTAATCTTACTAAGATTCTCTATAGAATATTTTATAATTTTACGCCAAAACCCAGCCGAAGAGAATTTGCTACTTCCTAAACCAGTAACATATAACTCCCGAGATTTTAACAAATGATCTCGAAACAGAAACCTATAACCTTGGAAATGAATGGTTTTCTTTTTGTAATCAACGTGATCCTCTTGATTGCTTTCCAAAAATTCCAGAACTTCTTTAATTTCTGTCAATACTATATTTAATCTGTTATTCTAAGTATATAAATTTATGGACTGAATTGATAATTAGATAACATAAAATTTTTGAAAAAAAAAAAAGAAACTAATAAAATTAAATCATAGAAAATCATCAATTTTTTTATTTGGATCTCCTAGAAACTTTGTCATTTCTAACTGTCTAGTCAGTAATATCTTAGCAACATTCGCGGGGTCGCTCTTAATTAGGTCTAATGTAAGTTTTGCTTTAATATATAATTGAGATAAGGTCTCAAATGCATCACTCGATACATCAGGATTATGAGAAAGCGCTTGATCTTTTAATTGGTGATAATATTGCAATTCCTGAAGATTCACTCCCTCTATACCGAAAGTTGATATAAACTCATCAAGAGTTATTATTCGGATGTGCTCAGGATAAAGAGAAGGGTCCATTCCAGCAAGGATAGGATCGAATTTAGCTATGAAATCACTAGCACGAGTTTTATCATATAATTTATTATGGGTAAGTATAATAAATGAAGCTGACTTCTCTGATTGATAACCCTTAAAAAATTTGTTAGATATAAACTTTAACCTTCTTTTGTTGTATGAGTTAGAAAAATCAAAATTAACCCTATCCATTTTAGTTATATCGAGATTATATTTCTTCTTTATTATAGTAGCAAATTGAGTTCTGAAATTATTATCTACTTTAATATTTAAATCAGGAATATATCCACTCTCCAGCTTCTCTTCATGTTCAAC
>JAEOTW010000345.1 GCA_016839655.1 Promethearchaeota archaeon
AGACTTTGCCCCAACTGTGGTGCAAGTGGTTTTGCTGTAAAAGAAGTCGAAGATAGAACACGAATAATTAGCTACATCCCTAAACCTATATATGCAAAAAAATTAGTCTGCACAAAATGTGGATTTGAATTTTAGAGCTTTCAAATCTTTCTTTTAATCAATTATTAATATCTTTTGTAATCTCATTTTTTTAGGATTACTTATATTTATTATATTCAATTTTTGCAAAACATTTAAGTGCTCTATAAAAAATATATTCAAAGATCCTAACAATTTAAAAAAGTATTTGGAAATATATATATAAAAAAATTTTTATTAATATTCTAAACTCTTTTTGGTAAAAATAAAAGGTTTTCACCCTATAATATGCCTGATTTAAGAGAAGAATTATTAGGAAGCACCATTAATAAAAAAAGAATGATCGCAGTAGCCCTAGTAGCACTGTTATTAATTAGTATGTTCGCTTTCTCAACAGTTTTATTTAGTTTTCTCTTCGGCTCACAAAGACCGTATCCTAGCAGAGAGAAAGCTAATACTGAGTGGGAAGATGCCCTTTTAAAAAAACCCCCTTTTCCATTTGATGAGGATTTTTGGCAAGATTTATTAGATCAAGTAGATGATCCTGCTTCTCTCCTTGACATGTTATCAGATATGTTTGATGGTGATATTGACGATTTAGATTTAGGGAATTTCTCTCAAGGATTACTTGATCTTCTCTATTCTGGTGCAGGAGAAATTGAAGTTTTTAGAGTATACGATTATAACTCACTTAGTAATATGTCTGATGTTTTATGGAAATATGAAGCTTTTGATGAATATACTGGTGATGGATGGGTATCAAATGCTGGAACTAGTGTTTATCCCTTTTATTCATATGGTGATTACCTTGCTAACTATTTCCCTAATCCAGAGCTTTTAAAAATAAGAATGCCATTGTCTCCTGATAGTGGTGTTAATTCAATGGTTATCCCTACTCTCTTTCCAACTCCTTTTGTAATAGATGGAAGTTTTGCTATTGACCCTGGAACACCAAATTCTTTAGATCCTGGATCACTGAGTTTATATAAAGATGAATACAATTCTACCACAATAGATCTTTCATTTTCAACAAATGATGATGTTAATATGACTTTTAATATGTTTGGTTTCTACAATTACTTACCTACTCCTGAAGAGTTAAATAATACAGCTGTAGAAGCATTTTACACTCCAGCTTACATCCAAAATAAATACTTACAACTGCCTCCAACAATTAATATTTATAAAACTAATAATCCTTATTTTGATACCCATTTTACTATTTTAAATGGAAGTATAAATCTAACTGATAATGCTTTTTGGGCGGCAAATAAAATTAGGAACTATCTTCAGACTCAATTTTCATTTCCAATGAACCCTGATGATTATAACCCGGCTCCAGATGGAAGAGATATCGTTGATTGGTTTTGCGAAACCGAACAAGGATTATGGTCTGATTTCGCGTCTGCTTTTTGTGCTTTTGCGAGAGCATTTGGTATATCTTGCCGATTCATTGATGGATTCAATAGCTTCATGATTGAGCCAATTTGGGATAATGAAGAGGGGGATTGGGGGTTTGCTATAAAATATAAAAATCTCTATAGTTGGGCAGAGATTTATATCCCTACAGACATCTCTGGGGTTGGAAAATGGGTTCAGTTTGATATATTTGATAGTTTTGGTGGAGGTGGAAGCCCAATAATTGGAGGTAATTATAATATTACTGTCTCAACTGATCAACCTGCTTATATCAGACCTGATACCGCTAGTATAACTGCTAGTGTTAGCTCAAATACTAATCCTGTTAATAATTTAACTATTACTTTTAGGGATTATACTACAGGACGGATACTTGGGCAAGATAATACGGATATAACTGGCACAGCTTCAATACTGACTGACTTTAATAACACTGAAATTGTAGGCCCTCATTTAATTGAAGCGAGATATGATTTCTTTAATGCAGGTTATAATCTAACAACAATACTAGGAGACATTTCAGTTGTTTTAACTGATCTTAATCCAGGGGAACTAAATATCTCTGATTTACAACCAGATATTACTAATGTTGGAGGATTTGTATATGATCCTCTAAATCCAGGGAAAGAAATTGAAGGCCCTGAATTGAATATACTTTTATTTGAGAAAGGCACATCTAATGAAATTTCTAATGCATTCTCACCATCGGCAATTAACACCACTTTTGATGCAACTTTCAATGATTTCTTGAATCTTAATCATAATTCAGCTGGAAATTATGAAGTGCGAGCTGATCTTAATGGATCTTGGTGGATTGATACTCCCTTTGGACCTTTTTCTTATTCTTTATTATCCCTTGTATTTCAAGTTCCTTATTATATGTTTACTAACTCAAGTAATCGAATAGATTTTAATATTACAAAAGCATTAGATGTATGGCTATATATTGATGGGACACCATCTAATTATCCATATAGCCCTCCTAACTACCCTTCTGTTTCTAGATATCACAACTTAAATCTTACTGCTAAAATATTTTCAGAAACAGAAGGACCAATACCTAACAGGCGTGTATATTTTTATGATTATTCTAGAGGCAATATTTTAATTGGATCTGATCTTTCAGATACAGATGGATTCGCCTCAATTAATTATCCTGTCGGAGATTATTGTGTGGCAGGACCAAATTTGTTATATGCGAGAATTGGATTACAAGAAAATTATTCTTTTTTTGTTTTATATGAAGAACCTACAATTAATATTATTTCTGGACCGACTCCTAGAGTTATCAATCGAACTGGAGGCGGAGTCACACAATTTGACATTGTAGGAGAAATTTATGACAGTACTAATATATCTTTACCGATAAGTTATTCTAGAATTACATTAACATTATTAAGGAGTGGAGTGAATTATTCACAATATTTGATTCCGTTTGAAAGTTATCCATATCAAACTGACTCAACTGGTTATTTTGATCTATCTTTTGGAGTACTTTCTAACACTCCACCTGGAAATTATACATTAAGATTAGATTTTAATGGAACGATTGATTTTGATTTTAGCGGTCATCCTTACTCATATCTATTTAATTTACCTTTTTTAAATACATCTACTTACTTTATAAATGAGTTACAAATAGACGCTCCAGCCACCTTACAATTTAACTTCTGGATAAATGGTACCACCACTGATCAATTTGATAATCCTGTTATTAATCGAGGGAATTACCTTAATCTCACAGCTTATATTCAGTATG
>JAEOTW010000061.1 GCA_016839655.1 Promethearchaeota archaeon
AAAAATTCTCCATTCATAATAGCATTATAAATGCTCTGTTCAAACCACATATTAGCACTTGAGCGGAAAATCGCTAACCCTGCCCTATCTAATTGATTATATAGCAATGTAATTTTTTCGCTAGATACCTTAGTGTTTTTAAGTAAGTGCTCTGTCATTAGCAATTCACCAAAAATTGAAGCCGTCTCCATCATTGTAAAGGATGGCATATAATTAAAGAGAGTCTGTTCTCGAGACGAAAAATAAAAATGAATTCCATGCCCTACTTCATGGGTAAGAGGCACAATATCAGCTAATAAACCTTTTAAAGTTGTTAAAATAAACGAAGATTTTCCTTTATACCAAGGATTACTGAGAACCATACCTGTTTTACCTTCTCTAGCACTAGTATCTATATGATTTCTGTCGAAAATATCACGTGTAAATTCTCCAAACATTTTATCAAACATATCATATACATGAATTATCGTATCTTTTGTTTCATCCCACGTAGATTTTTTATTTGAAGGAACATATAACCTAGTATCAACACCACTTAATTTTGGCAGATTCAGTAGCTTTGTTTTAATTTCCAGGAATCTTTGGTATAAATCAATGTTTTCCTCTATGATCCTCATCATATTATTTATAATATCCTGAGTAGTCTCATTATTAATAAGACTCTGATGCATTGGACTCTCATAGCGCTTATGATTTGCGGTTTTTACCCAATCGCCAAAAATATTTCGTAGTGATGCTGAGTAAATTTCTTCATCTTTTCTCAATAAATCACAATAAGATTGGTAACCTGAAATTCTTGTTTCCCTATCAGGATGTTGCATTAGAGAACTGAATTCACTGAAAGATATTATTTTTTCTTCGCCTTCAACAGTAAATTTTAATTTTTTGGTACTTATCCATGAATCTCTTAATTGCTGCCATGCGTTAGCGCCAAACTGATTTTTTATCAAAATCAATTGCTCTTCTCTCTCTGGTAGCTTATATGGAAATTTTTTCTTAATTTTTCCAAGATAGTTTTTGTAATTACTAAGAATCCCTTCATGTATTATTTGAGGATTTTCATCAACAAGTTTTCCGATTTCTAAATCGAGGGATGTTAATTTTTTTAGTATAGAATTCTTAAAATCCATGAATTTATTATAAATTGCTTTTGTTTCAGGTAGGCTTGTATTTGCGTAGAATGCGTTTTCTGAGAATACTTGAATTTCTTCCACTCCTGCTAAAATTTCTTCTTGTTTTTCTAAGAGATCAAGCAAATTTTGGCTTGCAAAGTTTGTGTTATTCACTTTACCTTTATATTGGCTTACTATTTCATCTGTTTTTACCAATAAGGCATCCATAGTTTTTGAAATTTCAGGATCATCACAACTTAAAAAAATCTCGGTTAGATCCCACACTATTTCTTTTTCATTCATTATTATAAAATTCCATATTTTTTTGAAGATTACTTTTTGACTCTTATGTAATTGAATATTCTTTTTAAGTTTATATCCTGCTCAAGAGATTTAACGAGTTTTTCTAACTTGTCTACAAATACTTCCATATAGTTTGATTCTAATGACAAAAAAAAGAGAATTTAAGCAAGTTTTTCTATTATAGATCTTGCGAAACTCTTAGCGTTCTCAAGATCTTGCGCATCAGGATGTGCTTTAACTAAATTTAGCCAAGCTTCTTCAGATTTCTTCCTTTCTTCCGGCGATAATCTACTCATCATTGCTTCTCTTTGCTCTTTCGCCTTTTCGACTAAATTTTCTCCAAAACAATCGAAAGTACCCAATACTTCACAATTGCTTTTCTCTATGATTGTATTCACTGATTTAAAACAATTAGGATAAGCTCCTTGTTGAGGTGCTTCATGTGTATAGAAATATGCGAATTTTGGGGGAAGCGAAGATATTTTTTTTAGAAAGACTGGAAGCTTTCGAGAAACATTAAAAGCAAAGAGACCCGACCCTATGAACACAAGATCGTAGACCCCTATTGAATTTGGATCTGCTTCTTTAATACTTATAAGATCCACTTCATGTCCAGTTATTCCTTCTTTAATAGCTTTGGCGATTTTTTCGGTATTTCCAGTAGTTGAAAAATAAGCAACTAATATTTTCATTTAAATCACTTAATTTGGATTATGTGTAGTTAAAAATAATAAGAACTATTGACATTAAAGAGTTGGTATAATTTTGGAGTCATAATTTTGAAAAACTTAAGAATTATTTCATGAGTTTTTCCAACTCATCTATAAATTCCTCATATTGCTTCATTCCTAGTTGCCAAAAGTCTGGTTTAGTTATATCCAATCCTATAATCTTACCAAGTTCTTCTGGAGATACGCTGCTACCAGCACGTAGAAACTTCTTAAATTTCGATACAAATTCTGCAATTGACTAAAAAAAAACTTAAAATAAAAAAAAATAGTGATAATTATGTTTTAAATGTTAGATATCGGTGATTAACATATTAATTTGTGATAATAAATCGTTGCAAACCAATATAAACACGTCAATCAACTCTTCGATGACGATCCAAGGTTTAGTAAATACGCCGTTACCCCATTCTTCTTCATTTTCATCAGTTTTTAATGCTGTTAATTTAGGTTTTATATCGTGAAGCAATTTAACGTATGCTTCTTCTAAATGGCTTAGTGAAATATCAACTCTTATCTCAAGTAACTTATCTATCATCGCATTTTTATTTTCAGTATTCTCCCAACACTCATCAGGTAGATTTTGAATAAAGTCAATAAGTTCGTCAACTATCGTCAGGAAATTGTCAATTCCGCTTGGAGAGAAAACTTGCGATCCTCCATCGGTAACACCAATTTGACCATCTAATTCATAATCACCTATCCATACTATATCATCTCTTTCCGAATCTGGATAGCGTTTCGAGAAATCATTCCAATAGTTACCAATTCCTTGATCGCCTGTCCAAGAATTTCCACCAGAATCATCGTAAGCCTGCACACCTCCATTGTTATTGTCAATAAATTCATTGTAATAAATTTCGTTGTTGTTCGAATTTTCGGTAACCATAATCGCATAATCGTCGTTGTTCTCAAAAATGTTATAGAGTACAATGTTATCAGCTGAATTGCGAATCACGATACCAATCCCGTTATTAATAAAAGTATTATTAATAATCTCATTTCCAGTTGAATTATCCAAGTTGATTCCTATTTGAGCTCCCTGAATTATATTCTCCTGAAAAAGGTTCCAACACCCTTCCTCGTGAATATTTTCAATGTAGTTTGATAAATCATTAAGGGAAATGATATTATCGTGAGAAGAGTATAAATATATGCCATAATTGTTGAAATGTGCTATATTATCCGTAATGGTATTATTATCGCACAAATAGTCCAAATAGATCCCATAGTCGTTATTGTTTACGGTGTTTCCCGTAATGGTATTATTATTGCAGTTAAAGGTTAAATAGATCCCATAGTTATTATTCGAGCAATTATTGTCAATTAAGTTTCCGTTATCAACATTTGACAACATTATACCCTTATCCGAGTTGAAAATCGTGCAATTGTTAATTACAAAATACGCTGTAGAATCTCTAACCTGGATGCCATTACCGTAAGGATTGGAAATTACGAAATCTTCCAATACATACGGATCGGAATAAGTTCCCGAACCCGTACATACCTTAAAATTTAAAGCCCAAGTCCAATTATGAGCATCGACTCCAGTTGCGTCTCCGTCAATGTAAATCGGTAAATTCACGGGATCCATGTAATTTAATGGATCAGAGCCGATGTTTAAGACTTCGTATCCGTCTTCTAATCCATCACCATCAGTATCTGGATCTAAAGGATCAGTTCCTAGTGTGAAGATTTCTCTATCATCATTAATACCATCGTCGTCAGTATCTGGATTAAGGGGATCTGTTCCATAAGTGTTGACTTCGTCCCCATCGTTGATTATATCCCCATCAGTATCTGGATCTAAAGGATTG
>JAEOTW010000346.1 GCA_016839655.1 Promethearchaeota archaeon
ATAATACAATTTCAAAAAATTTACTAATCAATAATTTTTATGGAATAGAACTAGATTTGAGTCATGATAATAGAATTTCAAGAAATACTCTAAATAACAATTATGACAGAGGTATTAGTTTATACTATGTAGAGAATAATTCTGTCTTTGAGAATGAGATAATAAATAGCAATTTTGGTATATTTTCATTTCATAGTAAGAATAGTGCAATTTCTCATAATACTATAAATAGCAATAATATAGCTGTATTTTTGAGGCTTTCTCATAATGACAATGTTTCTGAAAATAACATAAATGACAATACTTTCGCAGTATTTTTACAAGATAGTGAGAATACTATTGTTTCAAGTAATTTAATCAATAAATGTGGAATTTTCATATCAGGCTCATTAAATGTACTAAGATCCTATGATTTTGATACTAATAATCTAATCAATGGAAAACCATTATATTATTTTGCTGATAAATTGAATTTGGGGCCAAATGATTTTTTTAATGCAGGACAAGTAATATTAGTTAATTGTAATGATTCAATGGTATCAAACTTGGACATTTCTAATACATCTCTAGGTATTTCTCTTTATTACTGTAAGAATCTCAGCATTGGATTTAATAACTTTAGCAAAAATAAAGTTAATGCGATTGCTTTATACAATAGTTATAATAACTCAATTTCTGGAAATAGCATCATTGATAATGTAGATGGAATATATTTAGAAGAAAGTAACTACAACATTATTACGGAAAATACTGTTGTTAAAAATAATAATGGACTCTATTTATTCAATAGTAATAATAATTCCATTATGAGAAATATCGTATTTAATGATAATGTAAATGGAATTTATTTAGAAAATAGTAAATCTAACTCTGTTTTCGAGAATAACGTATTTAGCAATGAAATTGGTATCTTATTAATATCTTATAGTAACTACAATTTAATTTCAGGAAATAGTGCAATTAATAACTTTTGTGGAATATTTTTAGAAATTAGTGATTATAATATTATTGAAGGAAATGATGCCAGCAACAATATCGAATCTGGGATTTATGTAACTTTAAGTTTTGATAACGTTATTACTGAAAATATCGCAAATAATAACAATGAAACCGGTATATTTCTATTTAATTCTGATTATAATATAATTTCAAGAAATACTGCAAATAATAACAATAAGGGGATATATCTATATTTTAGTGATTATAACAGAGTTTTTGGAAATACATTACTAGGCAATAACGAATGTATCTCTGAGGATGATTGTCAAGAAAATACATTTAAAAATAATGGTTCTTGTTCCTATGGTATAGTAATTTCGGATATCTCAATGTATATTCTTTTTGCTTCACTTGGTATTTTCTCCGCTGCGATTCTTATCATAAGTGTATTAGTTAAAAAATCTTCAAGAAATAAATTATAAATGTACTAGTTTTAAAATAACATAAAATCCACATGAAAAAACTTTATATGATATTTTTTCCTTTTTAAATTACGAATTTTGATATTTTGAAAACTTAAACGTTTTATAAAATAAAAATTCTTAATTTGCCAAGGTGGCGTAGCCCGGTGAGAATTGGAACTATCCCGATATCGGGTAGGAACGCACTAGACTGAAGATCTAGGTATCGAGTGGAGTGGACTTCTCGTCAATTTTCGACAAAGTTCAAAGGGACTCGCCTTGAACGGATTCCGAACAGATCTCTCCCTTGGCACCATTCTTTTCACTTATCTTTTTTGAGACTCCTTATTTATTTTCTGAAAGCGATTTAATTTTCCTCTCAACTCATAACTTTTGAAATTAAGAAATTTGTTGTATAGGTATTTTATAGACGGAGTTTTATTACACTTTTTATGATAGTCTTTAATATAATTTCAAATCTCACCTTTGCCATATTATTTCTAATTATCTTCTGATATGATTTAAAATTCTTAGTCTAACTTTTTTTACATAAAAATTTAAAAGAGACTTTTAATTTAGAAGTTTGATTTAAATGAAATACAATTTTGATAGAATAATTAATCGTTCTCAGACTAATTCAGTTAAGTGGAATAAGTATTTTCTGAAAGAGAAATTTGGAGCTGATGATGTTTTACCTCTCTGGGTTGCAGATATGGATTTTCAATGTCCCCAACCAATTATTGATGCTTTAAAAAAGCGAGTTGATGAAGAAATTTTTGGATATTGCTGGCACAAAACCCCTACATATCTAGATGCGGTCTCAAACTGGATGAGGCGAAGACATGGTTGGAAAATTGATAATGACTGGATAATATTAAGTCCAGGAATTGTCCCAGCTATTTATATGCTCATCCAAACTTTTACTAATATTGGAGAGAAAGTAATCATCCAACCACCAGTTTACTATCCATTTTTCAGCGCTGTTGAAAATAATGGACGACTTGTAGCATTAAACCAATTACATTATGAGAATAAGAGGTATACATTTGATTTTGATGATTTCGAGAAGAAAGCTAAAGATCCGCTAACAAAAATGTTTATCCTCTGTAGTCCTCATAATCCTGTTGGCCGGGTATGGACTGAAAAAGAACTTAAAAAAATTGGAGATATTTGTCTTGAGAATGATATTTTAATTATTTCAGATGAAATTCATCACGATTTAATTCTTTCGGGATATAAACATACTCTTTTTTCAACAATATCAAAAGAATTTGAGAAAAATACTATCATGTGTACAGCGCCAAGTAAAACTTTTAATATTGCAGGTTTAAAAACTTCTAATATTATTATTCCGGATGACAATCTAAGAGAATCTTTCTTTAATACAATATCCAAGAGAAATAGTGTTATGAGTCCTAATGTATTTGGTATATCCGCACTAATAGCCGCCTATAATGAAGGAGAGGAGTGGTTAGATCAAGTAATGAAGTATATAGAAGCGAATTTTAGATTTTTAAAAGAATTTATTAATGAAAACCTACCTAACATCGATTTTATTGAACCTGAGGGAACTTATCTTGCTTGGCTAGACTGTAACAAATTGGGAATGAATGATGAAAAACTTAATGAAATTATTTTAAGAAAAGCAAAAGTTGCCTTAGACGATGGTAAAATATTTGGTCCTGGAGGAGAAGGTTTTGAAAGAATAAATGTAGGATGTCCCCTGTCAATATTAAAGGAATGTATGACTAGAATAAATAATGTTTTTAAAAAATTACCTATTTGACTTTTGCAACGTAAATTTAAATCCTTTCTAATAAACTAATGGAGTATGGTTCCGTCGTGAATCATGAACGATTAAATCCCTGAAATTCTCATTGCAATCATCAATGAATTCCCAGAATTCATTATAAATTTCTTTAATAGACATTTTTTTCTTCTGGGATTTGATGCTATTGCTTTTTGAGTGCCTTTTTTCTTTATTTTTAGAAATTTTCGGTTTATACTCAAGATAATTTCCTTCAAGAATTAAATCTTTAAAGAAATCATCTTCATTTTTTTTGGAATTCCTAGAATTGGAATTTTTTTCTTGAGATGTTTTACTTTCAAATTCAAAATCGACTCTCTGATATCCACGTACTTGGAATTGTTTATCGACAAAAGCCTGAAACTGGTGATCGCATACTAATCCTTTAGCAATTGACATAGTGGTTAGTTGTTTTGCTTCAGCAATAACAGATTTAGGAACATCCAATAGTTTTTTTGTTTTACAAACTGGACAAACGAACTCAACCTTAGAGGTATCGAATGAAATATTGTTCTTAATTTCTGTAACTGCCATTAAAACACCTTCTTGAGATAATCTAAAATTATCAATAAAAACCCCATTTATTTGTTAGAAATAAGATTAAGATTTAAGAGTAGAGAGATAAAGTATTAAGTAATTTATTAAAGCTCTTTTTTAAGCATTCTCTGGATCAAATTTAATATTCATGTTAGTCTCATCTAATTCAAAGGCTATCTCCAAATTTGTTATAAGTTCACTCTCTATTCTAAATACATGTTCACCTTCAGTGAATTTCTTTGCTGTATTATCATCTATTTTGATTAAAAGACTAATACTATCACCAACGTTAATCAACCGTCCACTAAGTTTACCTTGTAAAATATCATTTATCTTAAATGACTCACCTTTATGATAAATCAGCAACAGATTCTCAACAATATCAATATTAAAGCTTTCCTTAGTAAAATCTAATGGTAAATTATCAAATAGAAACTTACCATATTGTGAAATATCAAAAATACTTGAGTTAAAATCTTTTAAACTGAAATCTCCTATCTCAATTTCTTCTGGAATAGCAAAGGGAATAATTAAATTTAAAATTTTTATTTGCAGAGAATCTACTTTTCCATTATCATTAGTATCTACAGTATAAACACTTTCTTTTGGGGGAAGTAGCTTCCTTATAAGTACCTTAAAGGCAGATAAATCATATGGTATAAGTCGTCAACCTACAAATTTTTCATGAATTGTTTATTAATTTAACTTTTTAAAATATTAATATTTTTCTACTTCAGAAATCTTTATGGGTCGATTTTCTTCATATGATTTCTGAGCAGCTAATGCTACTAGAACATTTTGTAATCCATCTTCTCCATTTGGTTTAGGATCTATATTATTACGTAAACAATCAAAGAAATTTTTCAATTCAGTTAAGTATGACTCCATATATCTTTCCATGAAAAAATATGGAATCTTATCAATATTAGTACACTCAGCAGTATAAGTACGTACAGTATTAGTTGCCTCATTATCTGCTACAACGCATCCTTTTGAACCAAATACTTCAACTCGTTGATCATACCCATAAACAGCCTGACGAGTATTATCGATTATACCAAGAGCCCCATTTTTAAATTTTAAAACAGCTACAGCAGTATCTATATCCCCTGCTTTTCCTATTTCAGGATCGATAAGTACTGCTCCTGTTGCATAAACTTCCTCAATTTCACTCCCCGCCTGGAATCTTGCCATGTCCCAATCATGGATGGTCATGTCAATAAAAATTCCTCCTGAACCTTTTATATATTCTATTGATGGAGGGGCAGGATCTCGAGAAGTAATTTTAACAATTTGAGGATCTCCGATTTGACCAGAGATAACAGATTCATAACACCTCATGAAATTACGATCAAATCGTCTATTAAAACCAATCATGAGTTTTATACCCCTATCTTTTATTATTCTAAGTGTTTCTTTTATTCGATGTATATCTGTATCAATAGGTTTCTCACAAAAAACATGTTTATCCGCTTCAGCTGCCTCTTGAATAAATTTTGTATGAGTATCAGTAGAAGAACAAATCACAACAGCATCAATATCGGAATCATGAATGATTTCAAATGCGTCTGAAGTGAGTTTAGGTATCCTTTTTTCTGATACCCATTGCCTCAATTCATCAGTTATATTAATATCAGCCACCATTTTTAAGTTAACGTCGGGGATATTTTGTAATAGATTTTCAATATGTATCTTGCCAATTCTTCCGACCCCGATTAATCCAACATTAAATAATTTTCCCAAACTATATCACTTAAAAACTTAAGATGTAAATGTTTTAGAATTTTTAAAGGATATTCTAACTTTAAAATTTCTGATAAAGAATTATAGATTTATATTTATTTAAGTCTAAATTGATTTAATTAATTAAAATTTTATTATCAAAAAATAAAAGTGTTAGCTTAATGACTGAAAGAAATATTCAAATTTATAGATCTCGTTGGAAAGTACTTTTACTATTCATGTTTGTGAATATTACATTGCAAATTTTATGGATAAGTTTTGCATCAATAACAATTGAAGCAGCAACTTTTTACAGTGTAGCAGAATTAGAAATTCTATTATTATCTTTAGTATTTATGATTGCTTATATACCAGTTACTTTCTTAGCTTCATGGATAATTGATAAATATGATTTTAGAATTGGGGCAGGAATTGGTGCTATACTTGCTGGAATTTTTGGTTTCTTACGATTTTTTGCGGGCAGTGATTATACACTGTTGTTAATATTTCAAATTGGTATTGCAATTGGACAACCATTCGTGTTAAATAGTATCACTAGGCTTTCAGCAAATTGGTTTCCAGAATCAGAAAGAACTACAGCAACTGGATTGTCTATGATTTCCCAATTTATCGGAATTATGTTAGGAGTATTAATAACACCATTTATTGTTGGGGCGAGTAACATTCCTGTTATGATATTGATATATGGAATATTAGCTTTAATTTCTGGAGCATTTTTTGCAATATTTGTGAAAAATAAACCTCCAACACCCTCTTCCATTGAAACTTCCAGGGAAAAAGTTTTAATGGGTGAAGGCTTGAAGCAGTTATTTTTGAATAAATACTTTTTAATATTATTTATAACGTTCTTCTTCGGGTTGGGTATTTTTAATTTTATCACATCTTACATTGAATTAATTGTAGCTCCGCGAGGATTCGATGCGACCGATGCTGGACTTCTCGGTGGTTTAATGCTAATAGGTGGAATTGTTGGTTGTGTTGTAATGTCAACTCTGTCTGATAAGTATAAGAAGTATAAAATGCTACTTATCATTTCAATTATATTGGCAACCATTTCGCTATTTATTATCACTTTTGCCTCTGATCCAATACTTTTGTATCTATTTAGCTTTCTTTTAGGATATGGAATTTTGTCTGCAGGACCAATAGCCTTAGAATATGCTGTTGATCTAACTAAACCAGTTCCCGAAGCAAGTTCGAATGGTATGCTAATGATGATAGGTCAACTTGGAGGGATCATTTTCATACTTTTTTTTGAAGGCTTCACAACTCCATTAGGAGATTATTTTCCAACTTTGTTACTTGAATCAATTTTTCTACTAGTTGTATTTGTTCTAGTTTTCTTTCTAAAAGATAAATCAGAGTAAAATTATTATTCCTTTTTTTTTTTAAATTAATGAATTATCAGTAGATCAATTTCCTCTTGATTATTCTAAAAAAAAATGAAGATTAATTCGTTTTAACACAATTATTTATAACATCAAAAATCTGAGAAAAGTCTAATTGATCATCTAATAGCGTAATAATAATTTTACCCATAAACTTAATTGAAAAAATATAATAATTGCTTGCATGAATTAAATTGAAATCAGGGCTGTGAACTCCAATTTCAGAGGCGATTTCTTCAGCTAATTCATACAACTGCGACATATTCAATCCTATTGATGTTTTATTAAATTCTTGATTAATATAGGATTTGATAACCGCGCCATTCTCAGAAGTGATTATAACAAAATATAATCCTGATTCTCCAAATTCTTTGATTAAGGAGTCAAGAACTAAGTCAACTTCTAGAGATGCCATTGTGATATAATTTAATGGTTCGCTTATTTATAATTTTAGGTAAAATTAAATATTTCTATCCAAAATCATACAGTTATTCTTTATTACTAAAATTAATGGTTTTAAATAACGATTTTAGATACTATTTATATCTCAAAATATTGATCAATAACGTTTTCGAATTCATGAAACGGACTCAAATCCCCTTTAAATCCTATTACATGAGAACTATAATATGTTTCTAGAAACTCTTCTACAATTAATTGCATATATCTTTTGATATTTTCAGTTCTATTATCCTTATCAATGATATAGGCAAAAATAACATTTTTCTTAGTTTTTAAGAATAAATGACAATCCCCCAGATTTACATCTTCAAGCTTTAATCCATATTCTTCACCTGCGATAAAATCTTGAGCATAAATTAATATTGCTGAAATAAAACCAGCAATTTGGAAATTATTATTTGCCATGTTAGGTCTATTTTTATTAACTTTTGAAAAATATAGAAATCCCGCTTTATCTATAATAAATATCCCAATTAATCCCTTTGCCGTAGGGATTGTGATTAGATTGCTACAAATTTTTCTTAAATCCGTTTCTATTGGATTAGAGTTTATATTATTATAGATTCTTTTTGATAAATAATATAGGTTAGTGTAGTTCATTACATTTTCTGTTTTATCAATATACATAAGAATTAACTTACTGTCCCTTTTCTTTTCGAAGAAATTGATATATACTGTAAGAGTTCCTATATTATCTTTAATATATCCTTGCCTTTTGGAAAGGATTTCACTTTTGTATAAATCAATAATTTTCATTGTAAGTGTGATACCAATTCCTTTTTGGAAAATAATCTCGAGATTTCCCCTTATATTTAACTCTGAGATAGTAAAGCCTCGTAATTGGAAATTCTGAGATTTTTCCTCTAAATTTTGGTAGTTATTATTTATAGTAATCATTAACTTACAATTATTTTTTTGTGCTTATTGTTTTTTTTGTGTTAATAAAATAATCATGATTTATATATTTAAATCTTTTTGGATTAAAAAATGTTAAATAATCCAGATTTTTTACAACAAAAAGTTTTAGACTTTTCTAAGTTTTAATAATAAAATTAGATAAAAAGTCTCTTCAATTAATAACTAATTTAAATAATTATGTATGATATCAAAATCTGATAAGTTAAAAGGTTTTAAAATTACACCTGTAGCGCCTAAATCTTTAATGTTTTGTTCGATTTCAATATTTGGTATTGCTGTTAAGAAAAATACTGGAATTTCCTTCAATTTTAGCTCTGCATTTATTCTCCTCAAAATTTCATATCCATTAATATCAGGCAAGATTATATCAAGTAGAATAACTTTTGGAATGTATTTCTTTAATTCTTTAAGACCTTTAAAACCACTTAATACACCCCTACAAGAAATACCTATTGATTCAAAATAACTTGTTAATAAATTAACTGTTTCAACATCATCCTCTATTAATAATATATCATAACTCACTTCTTCATCAATTTTTTCTTCTTCTTCCATTTCAAATTTATCTAAGTATTCAATAATTTTTGTCTCAAGAATTTGACACTGGTTTAAAACATTTTTTATAATTGAAATTACCTTGTCTTCCAATTCAGTTCCATATGCTTCAACAACTAACTGTAAATATCCTTTAATTGATGTTAAAGGTTCTTTTAAATCATGGGATAAAATAGAAAGAAGATTAATATCCACATTTTTATTTTTGATAATAATTTTTGATCGATATTCAATAAAAAATTTTAAAGCCTCTCTAATTAATTTGGATAAAGTAGAATAGTCATTACTATTTGCAAAATTTAACCATTCTTCCTTTGAATCTTTAGAAACATACAAAGATATTCTTTCTTTATCAGTATTAAAATCATCCTTACCATTTTGCCATTTTTTAAAACTCTCGGTAACTGATCCTCGCCAAACAGCCTTTTTCCCTGTTTCTTTTTCGAAATCTTCCATTTCTTTAGTTATTTTTTGGTTTTCTGAGATTTAGCCCACCATTGAATAATAATATTTTACTTTTTTGCATATCTATTAGTTTTTACATATTTAAATCTTTTTTTACACCAAGATTTAAATATATAAAAAAGTATAGAAAAAGGGGCTTATCTATAAATGATAAGCCCCTTAAAATTAATAACAAATAGTCTAGGATTTACATTTATAAGCTTGATATATAATGAATGGAAAAATAATAAAAAAAAAAAAAAGGTAAAATATCATCATAGAATACTTTACTTTTCATCAATTATTAATGAGTCTTTTAATTCTTCAGCTAACGTCCCTAACTTATGAGCTGTCGATGTTACTTCTTCCATCGAAGCGGTTTGTTGCTCCGCAGAAGCACTTATCCCTTCCATTGCACTAAAGGAATAATTTATTTTATCGATTACTTCTTTAATCTTATCGTTTGTGTCTCGTACTGCTCCTTTTGATTCTTCGGCTAATTTTCGAACCTCGTCTGCAACTACTGCGAATCCTCTTCCTTGTTCACCGGCTCTCCCTGCTTCTATACTAGCATTTAAAGCCAATAAATTGGTTTGATCTGAGATGTTTGTTATTATACTCATAACGCTGTTAATTTCATTAGTAGATCTCATAACGCCTTGAGTATTGGTTGTCATTTCTTGAGTAGATGAGGCAATTTCTTCCGAGGCAGCATTTACTTCACTAGCACTAGCAGCAAGTTCATTAGCAATATTCGCAACATTTATACTTGCATTTGAGGCAGCATTTATAACACCTTTCATATCAATACTTGATTTTTCAAGTTTTTGTTCCAAGAAAGGAATAACAGCAAAAAATAATGCGACAACTCCGATAAACAAAGCAAAACTTTCACCAAAAGCGTCGGCATAATCTGGATCCCAAAGTTGCCATTTATCAAGAAGATTCCCTAATGTATAAAGAGCACCTCCAATTACAGAGAATACATATATCGCATTTGTAGGAGTCCTTTTTTTAAAATAAATAAATACAGATATTATAACAGCAACCCAAAAGAAAAGCATACCCACTAAATTAAGACCACCATCTAGGAAATCTGCTGGATCAATTTGTAATAACATTTATTTTTTCACCGCTCCACCTTTTTGGTTGGTAATTTGATTTGTTTTCCTTTTAAAACTTTATTATAGTACTCATAAAATGCTGCGAGAAAGAAAAAAATTCCTCCTAACATCGCGAAAAAGTGCTCCATAAAATTAAATGCATCAGGTGCTATGAAAGCCTCTAAGTTCGTTGAAAGGAACGTTATAAAAATACAATAATAACCTGGAAACCATTTCATAATGTCACGCCTCCTTTTAAAAAGAATGGGAGAAAACGCGACAGGAATGGCTAAGATTATTAAAACTGTCAATTCATTAATTTCTAAACTTGGCATTTATTACTCATTTCTAGTTTTATATGTAAAACAGTTCTTTAAAATATAATCCCTTCAAAAGATAATACTTTAAGAAGTCTTTTTTATAATAAATAAAATTTTTTGTATATAAACCTTCTTTTTTTGATCGTTTTTCTATTATCGTACACAAAAATATATATTATAGACAAAGATGTAATTCTGTTAAAATTACAAATTTAGGTTTTTTATTAAGAAAAACTTGTTCCTTTACTTTTAAATATCTAAAAAGAATCAAATTATGTTTGAGATCATATTTTTCCATCAAAGAAAATTACAAAAAAGGTAAAAATTTAAATAAAAAAAGATTTTAACTTTATGTAAAAATGTCTAAAATTGATCTCTTCTTATTGTTTTTTATCAAATTTGACTTTTTATGCTAAAAAAACTGGTATGTTAGAGGGTATACAATGGAAAAATTGGAGCACTTATTAGAAAAAGAAAAAGGTTATGAATCGAATCTAATTGATAAAAATAATAACTTTAGCTTAGAACAGAAATTAAAAGATTCTGAAAAAAAATTTCGAGTTTTATTTAACAATTCAACTAGTGGAATTGCCTACCATAAAATTATATATGATAAAGACCAAAATCCCATTAATTACATCATTACAGACGTAAATTCTCGATATGAAGAAATTTTATCTATTAATCAGAAGGATATTGTTAACAAAACTTCAACTGAAATTTATAATGTTAAGCAAGCTCCATATTTGGAAATATATTCAAATGTTGCATCAACCCAAGAATCATTCTTATTTGAATCATATTTCGCACCAATGGATAAGTATTTTAAAATCTCAGTAATATCCTCTCAAAAAGGGGAATTTATTACAATTTTTAATGACATAACAGATCGTATAAGATCGGAATTGAAATTAAAGCAGTCTGAAGAAAAATACCGCTACTTATTTGAAGACACCCCATTTGCTATAGCACTCCTAGATTTCAATGGAAAATTCTTAGAATGCAATTCATATGTACTAAAAATCTTTGGATTTAAAAAACAAGATTTGATCGGTAAAAATTTCAATGAGATTAAGTTAGTGCCTAAACAATATTTACCAATGGTTATAAATGGCTTCAAAACTATTTCTAAGGGCCAAATTCCAAAACCTAGAGAGATTCAGCTTTTGAATAAAGGTGGAAATTTGATCTGGGTAATATTACATAGTTCTGTTATTACTGTAAGAAATATGAAATTAATTCAGGTTATAGTGGAAGATATATCGGATCGTAAGCATTCAGAGCAAATTATCATAGAATCTGAAGAAAAATTTAGAACTATTACTGAACAGTCTTTTATAGGTATTGCTATTTTACAAGATTTTCAGTTTAAGTATGTGAATCAACAATTCTCAGATACTTTAGGGTATACTTCTGAGGAGATTTTAAAATGGAAACCAAAAGAATTCTTTAATATCATTCACCCAGATGATCGTCAAATGGTTTATACTCTCGCAGAGGAGAAATATTATGGCACAAATGGAATATTAGCTAATTTACAGTTTAGAATCTTCAAAAAAACTAATGAAGTCATTTGGTTAGAGATTATTTCAAAAACTATATCTTATAAAGGTAAATTAGCAGATTTAGTAGCTACTCTAAATATCACCGAAAAAAGAGAAGCAGAAAGGATAGTTTTAGAAGAAAATAAGAAATTGCTAGAATTGAATAAAATGAGAAAGGATATTATTACTAGAGTATCTCATGAATTGAAAACTCCATTGACATCTATTTATGGAGCATCTCAAATTCTTATAAAACATCTTAGAGAAAAGCTCGATGAGGATGCATTGAATTTCGTTGAAATTTCTCACAGGGGTGCCATACGTTTAAAAAAACTAGTGGAAAATTTAATTGATGCTTCAAGAATAGAAACGGGAAAATTAATATTGAAGTTATCAATTCATAATATCTCAAATCTAGTTAGAGAATGTGTTGATGAGATGAAGTATCTCACCTTTAATCGCAAACAAATTATTAATTTAAAACTTCCTGATGAAATATACTTCTATGCTGATAAAATTAGACTCCAACAAGTAATAACTAATATTTTATCGAACGCAATAAAAAATACACCTAAGAATGGAACTATTAATGTAACTCTTACTGAAAATACTAAACACATTGATATTAAGATAAAGGATACTGGAATTGGGTTAACTGAAAAAGAAAAAGAAATTCTCTTTGAAAAATTTGGAAAAATTGAACGATATGGGATGGATCTGGGGGTTGATATTGAAGGTTCTGGGCTTGGATTATACATCTCCAAAGAGATAATCGAATCGCATGGAGGGCAAATTCTCGTAGAATCTAAAGGAAGACATAAAGGCGCTTTATTTACAATTAGATTATTCAAAAAGGAATAATTTATTTAACTAAGTCTTTAAAATTGTTTAAGTAAGATATATTCTTAAAAAAAATAGAATTTCTCTCTTCTTAAGAAAATATTCAATGGGCCTGGCAGGATTCGAACCTGCGACATCCCAGTCCGAAGCCGGGCACCCTATCCAGACTAGATTACAGGCCCTAAAATTACGGGTAAAAATTTTAAGGTTAAATTACTTTCATTTATTATTTCTAAAAAATCTTTTTGTTTCACTCTAAGGAATGTATAAACTCATTCTTGAGTTTATTAGAAGAGAAGTAAGTAAATTGAAATTATTTCATCTTTTTGAAACCATTGTTTAGATATACCAAAAACATTCGAAATAATTTTATAAATCTTAATCCTTGAGAGAGATCTCCATCAACTTTTATTAGTCCTTTCATAAACGCATCCGTACCATACATCTCGCGCTTTAAAATCTTGATCAGAATATCTTTAGTGTATTTTACAGTAAAGGATGCATTTCTATTAATTCCCTTTTTATATATCATTGAATTATTTGAGATTTTTAGCCAAAAATTAAAGTTTAAGTCAGTTATGATGATCTGATAAACATCGTTAAACTCCTCTATTTCCTCTCGTAGATCTTCAGTGTTCATAAATTTATCTACTGCGAACTTAATGAATTTGTCTAAAACCACGATTAATTCTCCATCATGGTTTTCCAGATTAGTCAGAACCGAATTAAGACTCTTTGAATTAAGCATTGTATATATACTTGATACCAATTCAAATATATAATATTGTTATACCTATATATTCCTTATAATCTACATCGCTTTTAAGCCATATAAATGTTTCCATTCAGTGTATTCATGGCTTTTCCTTATCTAAAATGTCTCAGAATAAAATTTTTAAGCTTATCTTTATTTCATTCTTTATAGATTTTTTTCTATTGATTTTATTTAATCATATTGCGGCTATAGTGTAGCCCGGTCTAGCATTTTTTTGCTGTTTTCCAGCACTTAGCTGAATCGGGACTGTCACTCCTGCGACGCGGGTTCAAATCCCGCTAGCCGCGCCATTAAAAATATTAAATTCTGATAGTTAAGAACCTTAAAATGGTAGACAATTAAAAAAAAAATTTAATATTCCAAAATTCACTAGATTCATAACCCGTTTTTTTAATGAAATCTTAATCTTCTTACCCCAGCACTTACTTACTTCTGAATTTAAGATAATTCACCAAAAAGAAAATTCATAATTGATCTATACTTTTTAAATCTCCTATTGAATTACTTATCTTTTACCCATTTTAAGAAACGACACAAATAAAACCTTTTTATATCATTATAACCTTTTAATATTGTTATTTATAGAATATTTTCTAAAATAATTTTCAAAATAAAAGAGGAAAATTATACAAAAAGGTTGAAAATTAAAATGGTTGACGAATCATTATTAAAAAATATAAAAGCTGCTCAAGATGCTGGTGCATCCGCAGCTTCAGCGGAAGACGTAATGAGAATGTACGAATTTATTAAGCATATCTCAAAAGAAAATGAAGATCTCAAAGAAGAATTAGAGGACATGGACATCGCAATAAGTATGATAATTACAGATAACGATAAAAAATACTGGTTAACAGTTAAGGAAGGAGATTTAGATTTTGGAGAAGGAGATGTTGATAATCCTTCATTCACAATGTCTTCAACTTTGGAAGTTGGCGCTGGAATTTTAATGGGAGAAGTGGATGCTACAAGCGCATATATGGCCGGAGATATCACAGTAGAAGGAAATCTTCAAGATGCTATGGCTTTCCAGGAGATTGTTGAATTAGCATTAGAAGCATACGAAGATCTTATAGAAGATTTATAAAATTAGCAACAATCCATTAAACTTTCAATGAATCTTTTCTTTTTTTTTTATTAGTTTTTACTTTTAATTTTATATTTGTTTTTTTAATTTTTTTTTTCTTTTATTCTTTTTAGGTGGATATAATAAACTAAAATCAATTTGATAGATGAATAAATACTAAATAATATGATATTCTCATATTAGTGTGCCTTAAAACCAAATTTTAAAGAATTTAATTAGGTAATGCATAAAATTAAATCTACATATTTTTATTAATTAAATGAGATAAAACGACAAATTTTGTTATTAGGTGTTTCAATATAAATTTAGTTTTAGAAAGATTATATGAAAGCACAGATAACCTTGTAAATCAGCAGTTTTATAAAGATGGGCGAGATGTTATAATTGGGAGAACCCCAGAAATTTCTCTGAAAATAAGCAATTCAGGGCAAATAATAAGGAAATTTAAAGATTTATGTAATGAAAATTTAGAATTATTTTTGGAAGGTAAATATTTAGAGTTTCTTCGTCTTTTCAAAAGAATCAAAGGTTTGGATGAAAATTATATAAAAGAAATATACCAGGATCTGCAGCTTAAATTTGAAAACTTAAAGGATGCAGATCACATTAATACTGTCATTTTGTACTCACTTTTAATGAATTCACTTATTTCAAGTATAAGAGATCTTAACTTTGGAGAGTCAATTAAAGAAATTAAGAAACGTATATTAAAAAAGTTGAAGATCTCCGAAAACAAGATTCAAGGAGAACTAGACAAATTATTTATGAGAAATGATAAAAACATTTCAATTTTATATAATCTCTCATACTTAGATACATTAGCAGAATCTTTCAATTATCATAAAGTTGCACATATATGTAAAATTCAAAAGAGTAAGTTTATAAATCGAATTGTGAAACTCATCATCTTATCAATTGATTAGATTCATGTATAACTTCAAACAATACACGTGCGAGAGTATTAATAACTCTTTCTCTCAAAAACTTATCATATAGACGTATGCGATCTGAGAATTCAATCTGAATTGCTTGGCTTTTTGAGAATCGAGATGCTCCATATTGTGTTGTTATATACCCTCCAGTTAAAACATATTCTTTTCTTCTAGGATGACCTGGTGCAACTGGTATACCTAACTGAATCATACCCTCGATTATTTTCCCCCTAACATTTTTATCCCAATCTCTTTTTTTAATGGGTTCGGAAAAAAGGGATTCTAAATTGTTAGTGCCTAAAATTATATCTACATCTCTAAATCCTTGAGGACGCGCGTCTCTTTCGAATCCATGTATATCTATAAGCAAAGAGTGATTAAATTTATTCAGATTTGTAAGAATCAATTCCTCAATTTTATTATGATAAAACCGATATATCTCCCTGGCAATAAATGAGTTTTGGTTATATGCTTCATGCTCACTTCGATTTAAATCAATTTTATTTCGCCGTACTTTGGATATAATGTTATAAGGTGACTTGAATCCTCCTTTATCACCTTCAAATTCAATAGAAATTTGATTAATTATGTTTTTTGCTAAATCTACGGTACCTCTATCAATTCCTAAAACACCTTCTGTCCTTTGAGGGATAGAATCACACCTTAATAGTCCACCATGAGGAACAGATAAAATCAGGGGAATATTACCTACTTCAAATTCTATATACTTATTTATTTCTTGCATTTCTTCTAAAATAATAAAAAAAAGATTAAATTATTGGAGAATTTTGAAAAGTCAAATATCGAAGTATTATAAAAACACTAATCCAAACACCAAATCCGATTATTCCAAATGTATAGTAAGCAAATGCACTTTTCTCCTTTTCAAATGTAAGATAAGCAAATAACCATGTTCCAAGACCGCCTATGCCGCATAAGAGAATATCTGTTGTCATATTCATCCAACTATCTGGACGGTTTTCAAATTTCCACCCTAATGGAAGAAATAGTGTGTGTTCAATGATCTCCCAAATTATAGCACATACAATAGTAAGAATAAAAACAAACAATAATGAGAAGATTGGAACTCTCCCTTTTTTCTTAGGTATAGTATAAAACAATGACCAAAATAGGAATAATCCAATTCCAAAACATAAGTGCCCTATCGAATAAAAATCAAAAACAGAAATCCCTACTTCATTAGTTGTTGTTGCGAACCATAAGTTAAGTAACATAATTCCAACTCCTTATGAGATTTTAAGTAATACATCACGTAATACTAATTTAAGTTTAAGTATTATACTACACTGGAAAGTCTTCGTAGAAAAATTATAAGTATGGTAGATTATTAGAATTTATTTGAGATAATTGATTGGATGAAAAATTTGTCTGAAGACACTGCTTTTGTTGTATATTATCATAAAAACAATATATATAGTTTCAATGCAATAGTAGGAGCATTAGAAACAGACTCATTTTTTGATAACTTGAATATCTATTTCATACCAAAGAAAAAGGAGTTAATTAATGGTTTAGAAAACATCATTAAAAACCATGAATTAGTCATAGTCGCGTTCTCTTTTTTTACTTCTCAATTATGGGAAATATATCATTTACTAACTGAATTAAAAAATAAATACGGGAAACGGATTCTTTATATAGCAGGCGGTCCGCATGCTACTGGTGATGCCTTAGGAGTACTTAAACTAGGATTTGATTTTGCTGTAGTAGGTGAGGGTGAAGAGACAATAATCGAATTGTTAAAGACCCTTGTGTTAGATTCTGGGTATGAAAACATAAAAGGCATTGCTTTTTATGATGATAATGATGAATTTTCTTTTACAGGAAAAAGAAAGCTCATTGATTTAGATAATTATCCTCCATTTCCTTTAAAAAACCAAAGATTTGGAGCAATTGAGATAACAAGGGGCTGCCCATACGTCTGTTATTTTTGCCAAACCCCATATATTTCAGGCACAAAACCACGACATAGAAGTATTGAATCTATCTGCAAATTTGTACAAGTATTGCATAATCATTACGGAGATCTTACTGATGTGAGATTTATTACTCCAAATGCATTTTCTTATGGGTCATTTGATGGAAAGTCATTAAATCTAACACTACTAGAAAATCTACTTAAACAAATAAGAGTTATAATAGGAAAAAAAAGTCGGTTATTTCTAGGAACTTTTCCGTCCGAAGTGAGACCGGAACATGTTACAAACGAGACTCTAGGTATTATAAGAAAATATGCTGATAATGATAATATCACCTTAGGTGCTCAGTCAGGTAGTCAACGAATCTTAGATTTATGTCACAGAGATCATAGTATTGACGACATTTATAATGCAGTAGAACTAGCATTGAAGAATAATTTAAAAGTAAATGTAGATTTTATTTTTGGTTTACCTGGTGAAGAGGAGGAAGATATAAATCTCACAATTTCTATGATGAGAGAATTATCAAATAAGGATGCACGAGTACATGCTCACTCATTTATTCCCTTACCTCAAACACCCTTTGCTAAGGCACCCGTTAATAGAATAAAAGATTTATACAAAAAGGAAATTACAAAATTAATATCAAAAGGCTTCGCATTTGGAGATTGGAAGAAACAAGAAAAATTAGCAATCAAGATTGCAAAATATATGAAGACAATGAAATTAGATTAAAAACTTATTGCTTTTTTAAGGTAATAGTTTCATTTATAATTTCTAGAAAGCCTTCTTTTCTTAGTTGATTCAATACATCTGTAATCCTTTTATTATCTTTTCTTTCAAAATGTGAGTGTATATTTTTGAGATTCATCATTCCATGTTTAATTAATAAGTCTAAAACTTTTCCTCTAATTTCTCTTGTAGATCCTTTAAAAGGTGATTGCTTTCGATAATGTTTGCTTTTTTTATTCAGTTCTGGATGAGTTTTTTTAAGCATAACGCCATAATCCATTAGAGCATAATACCAATCTCGAGGATTCGATGTATCAATAGTTTTCTTAACAATCGGTAAAATCTCTTTATCGTCAATTCTATTTCTATTTGGGAAGAAAAAGTAAATATAAACCCTTCTTATATTCGTCTCAACAAAAGCGGTAGGCTTATTAAAAGCAAACGTGTTAATTGAAGATGCTGTATTATGTCCTATTTGAGGGAAGGATTTCAAAATGTCTATGGATTCAGGAAGTTTTCCGTCAAAATCTTTAATGACCGTATCCGCAATTTTTTTTAATGCTATAGCTCTTCTATTATACCCCAATCCTTTCCATTCTTTAAGAATATCTTCAAGCGGGGCTTTAGAAAGTGAAGTGAAACTAGGAAACTTTTTAGTAAATTTTAAAAATTTTTCTGAAACCTGTCCTGTTTGAGTTTGTTGGAGCATGATTTCTGACACAAGAACATTGTAAGGTGTAATATTTTCTCTAAAGGGGAATTTTCTTTTATGATTTTTATAATATTCATAAATAAATTTTTGAAATAACCCTATTACTTCCTGTATTAATCCACTTTTTTTAAAACGCTTATGAAAGTCATTAATAAACAATTCTTCGCTAATTTTGGACACAGAGAAATTTATAATTATATAGTATTTAGGAAAAATTGATTCTTAAAATTGAATTTATGGATTTTAAAATATAACAATTACTTAGATTTTTATATTTAGGAAAGATCGAAAGCAAAAACTGTAATTCCTCCTTCGATTCTTTTCAATTTTAACGTATATCCTGAACTATTGATAATATGAAGCATTGGTTTATTTTCTAGTAGAATCGATCCCGTAAATGTTCTGTAGTTAAGTTCTCTGCCAATTTGGACTAAATAATTCAATAAAAATTTGGTTACACCTAATCCTCTCCAATCACTATGAACAACAAAAGCAAGCTCTGCAATAGACGGCTGGACAGTTTTAAAAAACGCGCCTAAAGCAACAATTTTCTCTTCTCCTTTTTCACTGTATTCCCCTACCAATATCATATCCGTTGAATAATCAATATTGACCATAGGTTGGATTTTTTTATGTCTAAAATCTTTGACTGGAGTAAAGAATCTCAAATATCTGTCTTGTTTATCCAAGGAATAATGAAGCTCTTGAATCATTCTTTCATCTGTTGGTTTCACAGGACGAATTTTTATCTTCTTTCCATTTTGAAGTTTTAAAGTAGATTCATACTTCTCAGGATAGACACTTATCCTTCCATCTATAGATATTGGTAATTTTTGATCTGAATATACATATTTCCACTTTTTTGCATGTTCTAACAACTCTTCTCGGAAGTCTGGGTGTGCAATATTAATCATTTCAAGAACTCTTTCTCTAATACTTTTTCCGTACAGATAAGCAATTCCCCATTCAGTTACAATATAATGGATGTCGCCTCTTGTTATTACCACCCCAGAACCGGGTTGAAGGTATGGGACTATTCGAGAAACAATGGTACCATCATGTAATGTTGCTGTAGAGGGCATTGTCATAATTGGTTTACCATCAATTGATCTTCCCGCTCCTCTTACAAAATCGACTTGTCCTCCAATACCACTATAAAATTGGTGCCCTAAAGAATCTGAATTTACTTGTCCTGTTAAATCAACGCTTAGTGCTGCATTTATGGCTACTTGTTTTTTATTTTGACTAATAATATAAGGATCATTTGTATAATCACATGGGTGAAATTCTACCATAGGATTATCATCAACAAAGTCGTATAATCTTTTAGATCCCATTACAAAGGAGCAAATTATCTTATCTTTGTGAATTGTCTTTTTCTTACATGTTACTACACCCTCTTCAACAAGATCGACTATTCCATCAGAAAATACTTCACTATGAACTCCTAAGTCCCTTTTACCTATTAATTCTTTAGTTACTGCATTTGGGATTTGACCAATTCCCATCTGTATTGTCGATTCATCTTCAATCAATGAAGCTATAAATTTAGCTATTCTAGTAGAAACTTCGTCAAGTTCACCATAATTGAATTCTATTATATCATGATCACTTAAAATATAAGCATCAATATCGTCCATATGAATAAAAGAATTACCTAATGTGCGTGGCATATTTGGATTTATTTCAGCTACCACATATTCAGCAGACTCTGCAATTGGTTTAACTATATCCACATTAATTCCATAACTACAAAACCCATACCGATCTGGTGGGCTCACTTGAATTAGTGCGGTATCCAAGTGGATTTTCCCTGATTTAAATAAATTTGGAATCTCTGAAAGGAGCATGGGAGTATAATCTGCTTGACCCACTTCTACATATTCCCGTAGTGATTTTCCAATAAAGAATGCATTATGTCTAAAGAGATCTTCTATTCCCCCAGCAGTTTCATAGTAATCTAAATCGCTAAGGCTAAGAAAATGGAGTATTTCAACATCAGGAAGATTTAATCCTAGTTCAATTAATTTTTTGGTAAGATCGATAGGTTCTGAACAACCAGAATCGATGAAAATACGATTCCCTGGGGCAATGTATTTCTTAATTGCATTATTAATCGAAACTTGTTTCTTCTGATATCCTGTTAGTAAAGAAGAAATATTTTGATTAGAGTTATTTGGCATATATTTTAATTAGTTCAGATTGAATTTTAAATATAATTATAAGAAATGGGAAAGTCATTAAAGCTTTCTTTTTGAATGAGGTTCTTTATATTTTCTTATTAAAGCAAAATAAACAATAATAAATATTTGATTTCCTTCTAGAACTTATATTTTTATGAAAATCATATCTTAGAATTACCTATGGCAAAAGATAAAGTCGATATTGAAGATCTAGAAGCATTTATTAGTGGCTTAAAGCATTCTTTTGATACTTTAGAAGATATTGATCCAACTCAATCGAGAGGATTTCAAGCACAGTTAGCAAAAGCAATATCGGATCTAAGGTTAAAGCGAGCTGCTAAAATTGAACCACTACCAAAACATATTGGACAACTATCTAAAGAAGATCTCAAGAATTTAATGCTAAAGGAGTTAGAATCTTTACAAAATGATTTAGAAACTTCAGAATATAATTGGAGAAAAAAATTTGAATTAGTAAAGAAAATCGCTCTTGTACGAGAGCAAGTAAATAATATGTAGTTTTTGTTTCTCTATCTAATTTTCACATGAACTTTAAGGTTTGGAAAATGTTAATAGATATCCATTGTCATGCTAATCTCTATCTAATTCTCGAAGATATTATTAAAGAAGCAAAAAAGGTTGGCGTAGAAAAGATTATATCTGTTGGGATGAGTTTTACTAGTCTAGAAAGGATATTAGAAATATCTGATAAACATGATACAATTTATCCTGCTTTAGGAATCCATCCCGAAGAAGTAAGGATGAATAAAGATATTATAAATCAATTAGATTTAGTAGTGGACATTATTAAAAAAAATGGTGAAAAAATCTGTGCTATAGGCGAGATTGGTTTAGATCATCATTTTATTAAAGAAAAAGAGTTATATCCCATCCAAAGGGATATTTTTGAGATTATGCTTGGATTAGCACAAGAATTGAATTTACCTATAAACCTGCATACTAAAGGAGCAGAAAAATTGGTTTTTGACTTACTTCCCTCATACAATATCCCCCATGTGAATATTCATTGGTATTCTGGACCCGAACAATTCTTAAATGTTGGAATTGATCGTGGATATTTTTTCTCAATTACACCAGCTATCAGTTATTCACAAGCAGTTAAAAACAATGTCTTAAAGATTGATGAAGAATCAATACTTCTTGAAAGTGATGGACCTGTAAAATATTCTGGAAAAATAGGTACTCCTGAAATGATTAGAGATGTTTTAAACACAATATCTATATTGAAAAAAATTAGCATAGAAGAATTAGAGATACAAATCGAACGAAATACTGAAAATGTATTCCCAAAAATTTTTCAGGATGATTAATTAATATCTAAAGCACATTTTTTTGTTTAACAATATTTAGGATATTTAATTTCTCTAAATCCTTTTTAGTTTTTAAATACAGTTTTTCAATATGTCCTTGCTGAATATATTTTTGTGCAATCTTTAAGACAGTTTCTCTATCAATATTTCTATTCAAGGCTTTACCAATAGAGTCTAATTTTTCAAGTAAAACTGCTAAACTGATTTCTTTAAATTTTGCTACATTCATAAGAATGGTTTTCTCAATCACATTTGGAATATTAATACCTTCGATAGATTCGCAGTCTATTTTACAAATAAAAACAATCTTTTCATCTTGAGATAATACTTCAACTCTAATTGAGGATAATGGTCTACTTTTAACCCTATCCTTATAATCCAAAAAATTATTCGTAATTAAGTGGTTAAACAATTCATTTATTCCCTCATTAGCTACTACAGAAGTTTCAAAAAAAGCAAAATTGTTGTTAATTGCTAATTCTAAAGCTTTTTCTTTAGCTTCTTTTCGATTTGAAACTATATCAATTTTATTTCCAATGATGATAAATGGAATCTCCTTATTAGAGACAAATTGTTGAGCTTCCTCTATCCATTTATTTATAGTTCTAAGAGTCTCAAGATTAGAATAATCAAAAAGGATCAGAACGGCATGTGCATATCTATAATAGTGACTTCTTACTTTCCCAAAGCTTTTGAGACCTGATAAATCAAATAGATTTAAGATGACTCCAATATCATTATCAATTAATATTTCTTTCTCAAGTATTGAAATTCCGATTGTTGGATTATATGTTTCTATAAATGAATTATTTTTAAACATTCCAATAAGTGCGGTTTTACCAACAGCTTCAGAACCTACAATAATTATGTTTCTACAATTTTGTTTCAATATTAGTTCATCATTTTGATTCATTTTTGGAACAATACAACAAGGATCGTGATTATTTAATATTAGTGATACTTGATTAGCTATAATATGAGAATAAGGTAAATATTTGTCTAAATTAGAGTAGGGATTTCCGATAAGAACAAAAATTGCATTTGTATTTTTCCCTAATTCTATATAAAATAAGTGAAAATCATCCATTACAAAGGATCCACTAGCTAGTTCTGTCTGAGTATATCTCTTAATTCTATTTAGTGTTTGATCTAAAAGCGTCATAATCCCGCCAATTAAATCATCATCGAATTCCTTTACTGACTTTTTAGCCATTATAAAACCATTGAAATCTACGATTAAGGCCGCAGATATGTCTTGGACTTCAGATAGTAAATTACTTAGTAGTTCCTCTATTACTGGTAATTTGCTCATGGTTATATAAAATTCTTACTAATGTGTAAATTAAGTTCTCTATTCATATGGTCCATTCAAAGATTAATTTTTAATTTTGAAACAATATCCCCCATTTATCGCAAGAAAAATATACCTTTATTGGTTTTTTGATATATTTATTTGATATCAACTTCAGAAATTTTAAAGTTTTTCAAATTTAAAAAAAAAATAAAAAATTTAAATCGTAAAATCCATGTCAATATGACATATTTCAGCAGCTTGAAGCCTATTCTTAGTAATGTGAGGATCAATACCTCGGGCGTAAGAGATCGCCCCTGTTAAAATACCTCCTACCGGACAAGCAGTATTTCCTTCAAGATCATAACCTCCAATTCTCTTAGGACAGATTAAACATTTTTGAACGACTAGTCTTACTTTATCTTCATCAACATCAACATCTAACTGATCTGCTAGGTTAATAACTCCCATTAATGCGTTAATTAATTTTTCATCACTATCTCTTACCTTAACAATATTCTTTTCAAGCATTTCTTTCATTATTTCTCTTCCAATCCAAATGCTTAATGCGTCCATTGCATCTTGGGTTGAAACACCGAATTCCTTATTTAAGATGAAGTCTCTTGTCTTTATGAGGCCATAACCTAATCCTATAATAATTTTATTCAGGTAATTTGTACTTACTTCTTCTACATCTTTTCTTCTAAAAATTGGTATCTTCTATCCCTCCTTTAGGTAATTCCACATCTTTTAATGTTGAAAAATCTTTCTCAAATTTTACAATTTGCTTTTGAATAATTCCTTTCTGAATATATTTATCTACAAGTTTAAGAATTGTATCTTGATCTATTGTTCTATTAAGGGCTTTTTCCATACCAGAAAGATTTTTAATTAATATCGCAATACTGATCTCTTTATGTTTTGCTATATTCATTATCATTTGTTTTTCAAGAATATTAGGAATATTCTTTTTTATTAATTCATCACAATGATATTCACAAGTTAGAATAATCTTCTCCTCGGAAGTTATATTAGAGATAAATTCAGGAGTTAAAGGTTCTGCCTGAATATGATTATGCTCTACTTGAATATTCTTCTTTTTTAAAATATTATAAACCGATTGAACTCCACGTACTTTAAAATGAGCGTCAACATAAGCAATTAATGTTTTTTCGCAATGTTCAATAACAAACGGAACAGGATAATGTTTAGAATTAGAAACAAGTTCTCTATCTATGTCAAAAATTATAATTTTATTGCATTCCGGACAATTTGCCATGATACTTTTGGTTTCAGACAATATATTTTACCCCAACCCACCTTTTTTTTCCTAATAAGATGATAAATAATAATTTAAAAGGTTTTATAAATAAATAATAAAGCAATTAGTATTTAAATATTAATTTAGATCTAATACTGTTTTTTTTTTTGTTGGAAATTTATAATTTTTTAACCTTTTTTATCTTTCCATCAGTTTAATAATATTTTCTGGAAGTTCTCCTTTGTTTTTCATTCGGTTTAGCATATCATTTACCTCAGATATGGTGTTTCCATAAATGTGTAAGGAATTACTAAAATCTAGATAATGTCCTATTCCCACATCTAGTTGATTTGCAACATCTTTTTGAATTCTAATCATTCCATTTACATTAGCTTCCCAAGCTCTGAATAGATCTCTACTTCTCCAAGTTGTTTGCATTAATAGTTTTCCCTCTTTTATACGCATATAAATTCTTTGTAAACAAGGAGGATCTATGTGAAAGGGGTCAACTAACGGTCTCCATGTTATCGCTTGTGCTCTACGGCTATATGGTTTTTCTTTTAATTTTTGAATAATATAATTGATTTGATTAATTCTTGGAAATTCTAAACAAGCAATCGGAATTTTTTCAATACCAATCTGTTCTGATATTTTCTTATCCAAATCTATTTCAACGCCATTCTTTAATTTCCAGATATTAGCCTCAGGAGTACTTATTACTTTATTAGCTTTTATTAATTTTTGATGCGTTTTCACAAATTCATTATTAATAACATTGAGCTCATAATTTTTATGTATGGTATCTTCAAGAGAGAAGGGAGCGTAATTATAAATTCTGTCATGATAGGAGTAGGGAAAACTAACATCAGAATCACTTATTAAATTGTCATTTATCCCATCCATAATTTCTTCAATATATCCACTCTGGATAGAACCGATTAAGTACGTATCTGCTAAACATCCATAAACTTCATATGAATTATCGAATTTTGATCTAATTTTCATGATCTTGTCTTTCCGCATAATAGGACTACTAAGTGGGTCGGTTATTTCGATTAAAACTGTAGCATCTTTTGAAGGAGGATCTTCAGGTTTATCATATTCAGTTTTTATAGCATCTCCTTTGAATAATACTTGACCTACCGCTGAAAGCCATGCATCTCGAACATTACTTTTGGAAATATAAAAAACTTTTGCCATATTTGAACATTTCTATAAATAATTACCTTCTACTATAAATTTATTATTAAATTTTTAATAAAACTCAACTGAGTATAAGAGTTTTTTAATTCAAATATGCCTAAGGCTTTTTGGATAAATTTATAATAGCTGAATTTTCATTGTTTTATTAAAATTTAATACAATTTCCCAACAAAAATACTAAAAAAAAATTGACGACCTTTAAAATATATTAACAAATCTTTTTTTTTTATTATTGCTTTAATAAACAAATCTATTTCATGAATTTGAAATGATTCTGTATAAATAATTATTAAAACATGAAACACCACTTTATACCCAATAAGCATTAGGTTTTTAATTACTTGATTCTATTAAAACTCATAGAGAATTTCACAATAAGTACTACAGTAAATAATGAAGTTGAAACTTGAATTTTCACCTCCATTTAATGAGGTGACAAAAAATCTATTTGAAACGCTCGAATTTGATAAAGAATTAACTTTAGATGAATTAATAGAATTTTGTGGACAAAAGTTTGGAGATAAATTTATAGATTTAGTCTGGGAAAAAGGAGAGAAAGGAAAATTTAACAAACTTCTTTCTATTATTATTAATGGAAGAAGTTATCAACATGATAATTTCTTAGAAACTATGCTAAAAGATGGAGATCAAATTGTTTTTATTTATGTTTATTTTGGTGGTTAAATTCAAATTGTTATATTTTGATCTTAGAGTAAAAATATTATCCACATAGCAAATCCTGTTAACAGGGGATTTAAGATATTATCAGAAATATTCTTGATATAAGCATCGATTAACATAAATAATAAAGTAGCAGAAAAGCTCATAACTACAATTTTTTCAATAGCAATCGGCATCCAAGGGTAATAGAAAACAGAAATTAAAAACACAATGATAAATGTTGTTAAACCTCCTGCGATAAGGCCTTCCACAGTCTTTTTAGTATTTGTTCTAAGATGGTGTTTTCCATATTTTTTCCCTATAATACAGGCAACGCCATCTGATCCAGTAGTTATTAAGGCAACAGCAGCAAAAATTGGAAATGGGGCAAAAATAAATGGCGAAAAGGCTAATACTAATGGTGTTGATGCTACAAATGTATGTAATTCACTCTGTTTCATATCTAGATACCACTTTCTTGCCCAGTTCGGAAGCATATAATATTTGTTTAAACGAACTAGGTCCGCTACTTGAAACATAAATACAAAGCCATATCCAACAGTAATTATTAACCAGTAAGAAAAACTATAATTATCTAAGCCCCAATCTGCTAAAGTTCCTTGATTATTAAGAATTGTTCCAAGAGTCCAAAAGAAAAAAATCACAAAAAAGGTAAATAAATGTAAAAATTTCCTTCCTAATTCACTTTTTAAATCGTCTACCCAGTTTTTGTTGAATTCTTCACAAAATTTACTATAATCTCTTTGTGCCATAATTTCAGGATCTCTCTTTGAAATAATA